>ONYC01000166.1 GCA_900321975.1 uncultured Bacteroidales bacterium | reverse complement strand
TTGGCGGCCTCCTTCACCACCTCGGGGGTGTTGAAGTCGGGTTCGCCGATCGAGAGGCTTATAACATCTTTGCCCTGGGCTTTCAGCTCGCGGGCTTTGGCTGTCATGGCGAGGGTCTCGCTCTCGGCCATGTTGAGGATACGGTTAGAAAGTATTTCCATAATATTCTATAATTTTGAAAGTGCAAAAATACATAAAAAAAACCATATGGCAAAAAGATATATTTCGGGTGCCGGGGAAAATTATGTTGCACTTTTGGAAAATTCCTCGGATATTGGTTGTATTTTTGCATCAGAAAAGGAACGCGGATATCAAGCCGCAAACCTTGCTAAACGACAGAAAACAAGAAAGAAAACCAAAAAAGAAAGGAGCACAATATGAAAACTTCGAAAGTAATCGTGATGGTAATGGCAGCCCTGGCCCTGAGTGCCACTCCTGCATTGGCCCAGCGCGGCGGTGGCGGCGGAAGCCGTAGCGGCGGCGGTGGCGGAAGCCACTCGTCGAGCGTAAGCCACAGCTCGTCGTCGAGCAGCCGCGGCAGCAGTTTCAGTTCGTCGTCGAGCAGCCGTTCGTCGTCGAGCAGCCGTAGCAGCAGCTACAGCTCGCCTTCGCGCAGCAGCTCATCGTCGAGCAGCCGCAGCGGCAGCTACAGCTCGCCCTCGCGCAGCAGTTCATCGTCGAGCAGCCGTAGCGGCAGCTACAGCGCCCCCTCGCGCAGCAGTTCGAGCAGCCGTGGCGTCGGCGCCTCTTCGCGCAGCGGCGTCCGCAGCGACGGCGGCGTACAGCGTTCGGGCCGTCCCGCCGGCACCACCTCGGGTCGTTCCAACCCCGGCGGTCGTCCTGCCGGCGTGAGCGGCAGCGGCCGTAACAGCGCCTCGGCTGGCGTACGCGGCGGCGCACCTGCCGGTGTACGCGGTGGCGCAGCCCCCAGCAGCGGCCGCGGTGTATCGGGCACCAGCCGTACCGGCGCCAGCACCGGTGTGCGCACCAGCCATGACGGCTATGCACGCCCGGGTCGCCCTGGCGGCGTTCTGCCCCCAAGCCACCGTCCCATACATCCCGCCCCCTACTTCCACCACCCCTGGCATGGCTATGTGGTCCACTGCCACCCCATCTTCTGGGATCCGCTGCCCCCTCGCCCCTGGTACTGGCCCGGCTTCTGGCACTACTGCCACAGCTACTGGTATGACTATCATGTGACCGACGTGGTCGTGGTCCACGACTATGTGCAGCAGACCTACAACGTGGATATGGTAACCTACGGCATCAGCGGCGACATCATGTACGCTATCGTCCGCGACGGCGGCGACACCTACCTCCAGGTCTACGACAACAACGACCACCTGCTGGCCGAGCAGAAGATCAACCGCAAATACTGCAACATGGTTATCGACACCGACAACGGCGGTTGCTGGATCAGCAAGAAAGGCAACAAAGACGCCCTCCTCTTCATCTGGGCCGAAGGCCAACTGCTAATCTACGAGGCCGACTAAGAACCTGCAGGTAAAACTGGATAATGTTATACACGAGGGACATCCTCCCGCACACAAATGTGGGAGGATGTTTTTTTGCTATGCTATAGCAAATTACTACACATTTATATATAAAAATACACAAAAAGTGACATTATTTAAAAAAAAGTAGTATTTTTGTACTTTAAAAGTTCTGGGAGAATTCAATATAACTTATTATAATTATGAAACTTCCGCTGAAACTACCCCGACTGCTCGCCGCCACACTACTACTTCTGACTCTTTCACATCCACTTACAGTAGCGGCGCAGACAACAATCACCGACCTGGCCGGTCTCAACGGCATGACGGCCTCGGGTAATTACATCATCACAGCCGATATCGACGCCTCGGATGGCGGCGGTTACACTACTATTACATCGTTCAGCGGTACCCTCGAGGCAGCCATTGACCCGACTACCCATATGCCCTACCGCATCAAGAACCTCTCTGTTCCCTTGTTCACCACACTCACCGGCACAGTGAAGAACCTGGTGATTGAGAGCGTCGCCATCAGCGGTTATACAGGCAACACAGGTGCCATAGCCTGCACCGCCCAAGGCTCAGCCCGCATCTACAATGTGGGTATCCTATCTGGCTCGGTAGGAGGTAGCAACGATGTCGGCGGTCTCGTGGGCTTCCTCGACGGCACTGCCCGCGTTGTAAACTGCTATAGCTATGCAGATATCACCGGAGGCGATTCCGTAGGTGGTATTGTTGGCTATAACAAAATAGCCACCACTAGCGACAACCTCAAGACTATGGTTTTCGACTGCATGTTCTATGGCGACATCACCGGCGGCACCAACAAGGCCCCCATTTACAACGGCAATATTATCTCAAACAAGGAGAATAAAGGTGTAAGCAACTTTAACTATTTCCTCGCCGATGCTTCCTATGCCCAAAGACTTGACATACAGACCACCAATTGCGCTTTGATGGCCGAGACTCGCTTCCTGCAGCGCTTCGAGTTCTTCCGTCATATACTTAACGGCCACCGGGAACTGGCGGCATGGTGGGCAACAGGCGATGTGGCCAACAAGAGCCATATGCTTAAGTGGGTTATGCTACCAGATAGCATCGGCAGTCACCATCCCTATCCCATCCTTATGGAACAGGGCAAATATCCTTCAGTCGTAAATATCGATGCAGCCAACGCACAAGAGAACCAACCGCGTAACAATGGCGGAAAGTTAGGTACTTTGACAGTAACTATACAAATGGACAACTCGAGCGATGCTTCAGTGCCCTTCCACCATCCCGAAGATGCTTCGCTTACCACAACTAGCCTCACTTTAAACATCACCGACAAAGACACGGTGCACTTTAATTTCAACTACTATAAGGTTCAACTGCCGTACTATAACGATGTGGGCACAAATAACTACACAGATAACCGAGTGGTTACTGGATGGAAAATTGTCAACATCTCCGGCGGTACAACCGGCTCGTTCAATCCAACCGTAGAAACCAATAGCAACGATGCACCTAACTGGAACTTCGCCGACCGCAACTGTACAGACAAGGATCTTTACAGCGTCAGTGGCCGCGTATTCAACCAAGGAGACTACTGGGATGTGCCAGACGGGGTATCAAGCATCACCATCCAACCATACTGGGCTAAGGCCGTCTACGTAGCCGACGATTATCGCGACGTGGTGTACAACACTGCCATGAGTACTAAGTACAACGTTGGAACCATAGCCGGCGGCCAATGGTTTACTAACAATACAAATGTTTCTATCAACAACAATGATCAGATAGTCTATTCCACTGCCGAAGGTGCCCGTAATGCCTTGAATCCTGACGGCAACCACACCGTTTACGACTATGCCATGGTGCTAGTAGGCAATGTGCACCAAAACGGAGCTACCTCCGACAACATAAACAAGCCCTACACTATCATGTCCATAGACTTGGACAACGACAATGAACCCGATTATTCACTCATCCAACGCATCGATGGCCGCGCAATGCTGCATCCAGTGAGAATTGATTTCCTCTGTGTACCAGGTCTCGGTATGGCACAGAAATCGACCGGTGGCAATGGCTCTTATAACTTTGGTATTCCAAAGCCCAGAGGCTGGTTTGAGGTAACCAATACCGCTCTATTCCGCGTTACACAGATGGAGTATTGTCCCAATGATCGTGCCAAGAAACCAATCATTCTGCACGGCGGTGTTATCGAGCAATGGGTATCTTCCCAAGGTGCCAATAATGCCTCTGGCGACCCGGGCGACCGTGTACTCTACTATCATTTGGGGGACAATGTATGGTTCAAGGAGTTTCATATAGGCATCCACCAAGATTTCAAGAATCCAACGCCACACCCTCCTATTTCAGTAACAGGTGGCGACTATGACGAGTTTGCACTCACCGGCCTATATCGTGCCGATGCTAACCACTACGATGACAATGCCGAATGTTACATTAACGGAGGCCGTTTTGGCACAATAACAGGAGCCGGCCGCGAAGGTATCGGCAACGCTACAAATCACACCAACGGCAATATCACCTGGCAGATAGATAATGCCGACATCAATGAATTCTACGGCGGCGGCCTCAATTTCGCCCATGTGGCACAAGGGAATATCAGCACCACCATCAGCAATAGTCACGTAAGATTATTCTGCGGCGGCCCAAAATTTGGCGACATGAATGCCGCCCGCACCGTAGTTACCAACGCAACCAACTGCGTATTTGGCACCTACTTTGGAGCAGGCTATGGTGGCAACTCATATAACCGCCAAATTCCCAAAAACTATAGTGGAGCTACCGTTTTTAACATCAATTGGAACAAATGGATAAAAGGTGAAGCTCACGCTGGCGATAATTTTTCTGGATACAAACAAGAATACAATAAAAACTATAACGGAGTTTCAACGCAGATTAATTACCAATTCCTCCCTATGTCGGCTAATGTCGGTAATGTAGCACGTCTCTTTGTAGAGTATGTAGGCTTTTCCCTAGCCACAACCCACATAGTAACCTCAGTACTGACAGGATGTACCATAATAGGCAATTTCTACGGTGGCGGCAGCTTGGGCAAAGTGGACAGTTCTGTTACATCCACACTTAACAGTTGCACTGTATACGGCAATGTATATGGTGCTGGTTTCTCCGCATCTCTGCCCACCGTAGAAGTCGACAGCATAGGTTTCAGGGTGGAGCCATACTACTATACCGACTTCGGTACATACCGCACAGCGGAGAAGGGACAAACTACAACCTACACATGGGAACAGGGCAACTCCATAAGCATCGACACGACCAACCACATACTATATACCACTGTAAACCTGAGCAAGAACAATTTAGGCTCGGTGGTTGGCACAGTATCACTCACCATCAATGGTGCAAGCGTTATCGGTACTGATGGCAGCCCCGAAACTGGCAACGTATTCGGCGGAGGAGAGTCGAGTACAGTAACCGGAAACATCGACGTTACCCTGCAGGGCAGCACTCATGTAAAGGGCGACGTGTTCGGCGGCGGCAACGAAGGAGCCGTTACCGGCAATACAGAAGTGATTATCAAAGACTAGCCGAGTCGCAGCGTCTCCTGAACAGGCGCTTGAGGTATTTCTTCCTTGTCGACCCATTGAAGAAGGCCGACTACTGTCATAACGCCTTCTCGCTGATTATTCCCACCTTACAAAAGCGAGAGGATGGTTTTTTTTGCTATTTTACAGCAGATTACTACACCCTAATATATAAAAAATCACAATAAAGTACTATTTTTAAAAAAAAATAGTACTTTTGTATTTTAAAACTCTTTGGAGTTATTCATAATAACTTATTATAATTATGAGACTTCCACTAAAACCGACACAACTGAACGCCGCCACACTACTACTCCTGACTCTTTCATATCCACTTACGGTAGCGGCGCAGACAACAATATAACCGATTGTCATCTACAATGAAAACAAAACTACCATCGCTTCTCCTTCTTCGCAAGACATTGCCGATGCTTGCCACACTGCTGTTACTCGTGGTTGGGAGCGGCAATATCTTGGCGCAGACAGGCACAAATTACTCTGGAATATATTATTTAGTAAACTGCGGAAGTGGAAAAAACGGAGACCCCAAGATGGCGGACATAACCAATCCTGATAATTACTTCTATCTTGTTCCAGCGGACAACCCTCAACAAGATAACAAACGCGACGCCTGGTTCTCGAGCGATTATAGTGCAGCTAACGGCGATCCCGAAAAACCCTACTTGACTACCTATAAGACAAAAAGGGATGCTGCCGCTATCCCCACAGGTGTCACCAACCGCCCACACAACTCTGTTTGGATTGTGAGATTTGTCAGCACCGACGACGGAACGGACTATTACAATATCATTCATGCCGCCACGGGCAAATATGTGGTGTATGAGCCTCCCTACCCTAACAAAACCAATCGTAAGTCCATGCACCTGCTGACAACTGACACTCCGGATGAGAATGCTAAGTTTGCCATAACAACCAATTCGGGCAATTACAACTTCCGGCCGAAGAGTATTACTTCCGGAAATAGATTCTTAAATACAGCACAACAAAACTATAATTATTACTATTCCAGCGATGCTGCTGCCGATGGTGATGCCAATTATTTCCGTGGCTTGGTTGGTCTTTGGTCAGCTGTCGGTGATGGATCCGACTGGAAACCTGAGGCGACTATACTCACGGCCCCAACCATCAGCTTTGATCCTGATGCAAACACATTCACTATCACCTATGACCTGTTGCCTACTGGTTATACCATTCTCTATACCACTGATGACAGCGAACCAACTATTGGAGGTGCCACCACATCGACTTATACCGGCAGCCCTATTTTGGTAACAGAAAGCATTACGGTCAAGGCTGTTGTGACTCGCTATGGTATGGCGCTCACGGAAGTGGCTACACAAGCGCTTGTTCCTGCAGGATGCGCCAAACCTGTCATCACATACGACAACACCACATCGAATGTCACCATCAGTTGTACTACCCCAAGTAGCACCATCTACTATACTACCGACGGCAGCACTCCAACAGCTTCGAGCACAGAGTATAGCAGCCCCTTCTCTGTTATCAGTCCAACAACGGTGAAAGCAATTGCCACCCGTGCGACTTTTACCACCTCTTCTGTGGCCGAATTTGCCATCCAACAAGTGGCCATACCGACTATCCAGAACAACGGAAGCAACGCCATATCCATAACTACAGCCACAGACGGTGCCACCATCTACTACACTACCGATGGCAGCACCCCCACTACCTCAAGTTCCGTATACACCAGTCCCCTCACGGAGAATGTAAGCAATGTTACCATCAAGGCCATCGCCGTGAAGGCGGGCATGATTACCTCCGCCGTGGGCAGCGGTTTGGTGATGCTGCAATGCGCCACTCCCGTCATCACGAGAGACGGAATGACCTTTACCCTTTCATGCAGCATGCCGACAGATGCCACCCTCTATTATACCTTGGGGGGCGGGTCTGAGACATTATACAGCGGCCCGGTTGCCTTTACCCCACTCCAGCTGCCCATGACCGTCACGGCAGTGGCCAGACACAGCAACTACACAGAGTCGGAGACCGCTTCCATGGAACTTTTAAACGGTTCAGGAACTTCCTCTGACCCATATCTGATTTATAACGCCTCTGACTTTGCCAACTTTGTGACGAACGTCAATAACGGAACTACCGCTTCCGCCTGCTATAAGCTGGGGGCTGATGTTTCTGCCAGTGATATCGGTGCCATCACTACAACATTCACCGGCACTTTTGATGGTGATTTACACACCATTAGTGGCCTTAGCCATGCACTGTTCAACACCGTCAATGGTGGTGTGGTAAAAAACGTCATCCTTGATAATGTCAGCGTCAGCGGTGGAACAAATACCGGTGCCATTGCCAATCAGGTAATTGGAACTTCCTCAAGCCTAGGCAGCATTTACAACTGCGGTATATTATCCGGCAGCGTCAGCGGTAGCGGAATGGTCGGAGGCATTGTTGGGCAGTTGGGTGATGCCGACAACAACAACTGCTATGCCCGAGTTATCAACTGCTTCAGTTATGCCACTATCAGTGGAGGAAGCGACGTTGGTGGCATTGTGGGCTATAATTCTTATGCATCAAAAGCCGGCGATATCCGCACCATGGTGATGAACTGCATGTTCTACGGTGATATCACCAGCGGCACAAACATATCGCCTGTCTTTGGCGGTATTAACATCGCGAACCTTAAAAATGACAACGACCGAGCCAAAGACGGTCTTAACACTTTCAACTACTATTCCTACGAGAAGTTGAAGTCACAAGCCATCAGTGCATACAATAGCGCTCTAGCTGTAGAAGATAAATACCTGAATCGGTTTGAATACTATCGTTTACTGCTGAATAGCAACAAGAGGTTGGCAGCTCTCTATGCTACAGGTTCTCCTGACAATGCTAATGAAATGGCCAAATGGGTACTGGAGACGGCCGACCGCACCATCGACAATCCCAAGCCTTACCCCGTGCTGAAAGCTCAAGGCTACTACCCCTCCATCATAAACCCCGACATTGAGCATGCTCCCGACAGCGCTACCGTGGGCCGCAACCACGGCGGAAAGCTGGGCCGTACACTGTCGGTAACCATCAGGACAAAGAGTCAAAAGACAGAGGGCGGACAGAGTTGGCCTACAGCCACAACCAGTGACGTGCAAACGACCAACTTAACTTTGACCCGCACCGACAAGGATTTCGACCGCTTCAACTACAACTACGACAAGGTGCAGCTGCCTTACTACAATGATGTGGGCACCGGTAACTACACTGAGAACCGCGTGGTGACGGGCTGGAAGATTACGAACATCACTGCTGTCGACGGGGACCCCTATACCGCAGCCAACTACCCAACCACGGGCACCACAGACTACCCCAACCATAACTACGCCGACCGCCGCAGCTCCAACAAAGACCTCTACACCATCAGTGGCCGTGTCTTCTCCCAGGGTGCCTATTTCGACGTGCCCTACGGCGTCGCCTCAATCACCATCGAGCCCTATTGGGGCAAAGCCTGTTATTTAGCCGATCCAAACTACGATGTGGTGTATAAGGACAACTATACTGGCCTGCAGAACGTTACCAAGATAGGCACACAGGTAACTGTGGGTACCACAATGTTTGATGGGGAGAATTTGGGAACAACTGGCCAAAGAATAGAGACCTCCATCACCAATGCTCTTAACTATATTAATAACTCATTAGGAGGCTATGGCGCTACTGTATATGACAATGTGGTTGTTTTGGTTGGAAATTTCCACCAGAACGTTGTCCCTTCTAATGGAACTACTCCTTTCACTCTGACATCTGTCGATGTTGACAACGACCACGAGCCAGACTACAGCATGATATATCACCATACAGGCAAAAAAAGAGTATCCCCCATCCGTTTCGACTTCCTGAATATCCCAGGTACCGCTCAGGCCCAGCGCCCCAATGGAGCAAGTCTTATTTGCAATATGGCTATCATTCACCCCAGTGCCTGGTTTGAGATTACCAACACATCCTCTATATACTTCAGCCAGCTAGAATACGAGGATTTAGTAGATAATGCAGACAGGGCGGATGGCCCTCTTATCCTCCAAGGGGGTATCTTTGACCAGATTGTGTCAACAAACAATTCTGTGGTTAATGGAAAAACAACATTTATACATCTTGGAGGCAATGCATGGTTCAAGGAATTCAACATGGGAACTCATGGTGACGGTTCTAACTCTACACCCCATCCGCCAGTATCAGTCACTGGTGGCGAGTATAACGGGTTCTATCTCACCGGTATATACAACCAAGATGCAGCAGTGAGGGAAGACAATGCAGAATGCTATATCAGCGGTGGACATTTTATTGAAGTTGCTGGATCAGGCCAAGAAGCCATTAACGGCGATGTGCACTGGCAAATCTACAATGCCGATATTGAGAATTTCTATGGCGGCGGTATTAATGGAGCAACTGGAAAGAATATTAAGGGAAATATTACCGTCGACATCTTCAATAGTCATGTTACGACCTATTGCGGTGGCCCAAAATTCGGAGATATGGAATCGGGGAAAAAAGTCACCACCAATGCTGAAGGTTGTATATTTGGCACCTATTTCGGGGCCGGCTATGGTGGAACAGCCTATTCCAGAAAGAAATACTACGACAAAGATGACAACCCTGTGGATTGGGGCGCTCAACAAGGAAAATATACTACTGATCGCGGCAAATACTTTGACGGTACCAACGCTAGTGGGAATGCATTAGGAAATAATGGACAATATGGATATAAGGGCATTGGAGTGGCGACCGATTTTGACTATGAATATTTCGTATGGAGCACCGGGAAAACAGGTGGTCGATTCTACGTCAAGTTTGCCTCATTCTCTTTAGCGCAATGCAATGATGTGGAGTCGAACCTGAAGAATTGTATCATCGACGGCAATTTCTATGGCGGCGGCAGCCTAGGCAAGGTGGTCGGCCAAATAACATCGGAGCTTGACGGATGCACGGTGAAAGGCAATGTCTATGGAGCTGGCTATTCGGCATCGCTACCCACCATTCAGGTGAGGGATGCTGGATTCACAACAAATCCTAATTATAATAGCGCTTCGGGTATGTTCGAGCCGGGAGTGTTTTCCAGCACCACAGAGTTCACATGGGTTAATGCCGATTCGGCGGGTGTCACCCTAAGTAACGGCCAACCAGGCAGCAATATGGACAGTCTCTGGATATATACTCCTGTTGACTTGAGGTCCTCTAATCTTGGTTCGGTCAACTGCGCCAACTGCACTGCTAGCGGTATCAAAACTATCAACCTCACACTTAAAGGCAACACCACTGTGGGTACGGATGGCGATTCCAACACAGGCAGTGTCTTCGGCGGCGGCGAAGAAAGCGAAGTAACCGGGGACATCTCTATTACCCTACAGGGCAGCACTCATGTAAAGGGCGACGTGTTCGGCGGCGGCAACGAAGGAGCTGTTACCGGCAATACAGAGGTGATTATCAAAGACTAGCTGAGTCGGAGCGTTTCCTGAACAGACGCTTGAAGAATTTCTTCCATGTCGACCCATCGAAGAAGGCCGAATCGGTAGTGGCTTGCAACGTCAGTACTATGCCGATGGGAAGCATCACCAGCGATGATATCCACATCCCTTCGGGACCGATGGCCGACTCGCGTACCGCCTTCTCGCTGATCATTCCCACCACATAATACATCACAAAGAAACCCACCGATGCCACCAAGGGCATTCCTAGGCCTCCCTTGCGCACAATCGAGCCAAAGGGTGCTCCGATAAGGAACAGCAGCAGACAGGCGATAGAAAGGGTGAATTTGCGCTGCTTCTCGATCTTATGGCGGTTGATATACTCGCGGTCGCCCTTGGTCATCTCGTTATAACTGTTGGCCTCGGACATCGAAGTGGCAACCATATTTTTGGCTCGGTTGTTGATACGTTTGAGGGTATGCTCGTCGAGGCCGACAAGAAGGCTTTGGAGGGTGGCATTCGACTTGGCTCCGGCATTCCCTTCAGCAACTTCGGCCGCGATTGTATCTGTATTGACGGCAGTATCAACCGCAGCGACAGCAATGGCTTCGGTATCGGCTTCGGCCATCTGCTGGCGGATACTGTCGCGTCGGGAGGTCTTCCTTGCAACGTCCCATATTGAAGGCGAGGGTTCAGGCTCGGCAGGTTCGATGGCAATATCTGTGGGAGGCGCTGCCTGCACCGGACGACCACAATAGCCAGCCCATGCCCTCAGAGGGACGTTGATGCTGCGGTAAAGCTCGGCATAACGGTTACCAAGATTGCTGTCCAGCCTTGCCACGGCTTCGTCGAGCTGCAAGATATTCATCATCTGGTAGCTGCCCTTGAATAAATCCTCCCCGCTGCGACTGTAGGCAAACGACGAGATATCGAAGGCAATGGTCTGCCTCTTGAACCTCAAAGTAGTCAACGGCCTGGTATGGTAGTGCTTACCGGTGGTAGGCTCGGTGTAGGAATAGCCGTCGGTAAGAGTGAATAGCAGGTAACGGTTGTCCAAGGTGGTCTGCATCAATCCGCTACGGGCCACTATGACATTGGTCTCGCCAACTCCATGACTGTGGTCATAGATAATCACATCCTCAAGTGTGCAACCGTCGGGAGCCTTGGCGCCCACACGGATAACATATCCTTCAATCTCCTTATAGTATTCCCCGGGGCGTATATTGACGGCCGGTTTCTTGCGGGTTATATCATAAAGGGTCATGCGATAGTGCAGCATTGCCTTGGGCATCACATCGTTGGCAAATACGAAAGCCAAGCCAGTGAGCAGCAGTACCACCAATGCCATAGGCATCATAACCCTTCGCACGGAGATACCGCCGGCTTTCATGGCCACCAACTCGTACTTCTCGCCGAAGTTGCCCATAGTCATTATCGAGGCAAAAAGCACTGCTATGGGGAGCGCCATCGGCACGAATGTGGCCGATGCATAGAGGAGCAGTTCGGCTATGACACCGAACTCGAGACCCTTGCCGACCATATCGTCGATATACTTCCACAGGAACTGCATCAGCAACACGAACACACTGATGGCGAACGTGAGCACCAAAGGTCCCAGAAACGAGCGAAGTATAAGACGATCCAGTTTCTTCATTCAGCAGTATTTGTCTGAGTTACATCAGCCCCAGCCAGCGCATAATGTCGTTGCCGTTGGCAAGTATCATCAGAGCCAGCAACAACCACATACCTATGTTCTGTGCCACCGTGAGGAATTTCTCGCTCGGCTTGCGGCCGCTGACAATCTCCCAGAGGGTGAAGATAATATGGCCACCGTCAAGACCAGGAATGGGGATGATGTTCATAAATGCCAGTATAAGCGCCAGCAGGGCTGTGATATTCCAGAAAGCATGCCAGTTCCAATGGTCGGGGAATATCGAGGCCATCGTGCCGAAACCACCAAGTCCCTTGGTACCGCCGGGGCTGAAGAGCACCTTGAGCGAACTGACGTATGTCACAAGTGTTTTCCAACCATGGGATATGCCTGCCGGGATGGCCTGCAGCACATTGTAGTCGGTATGAACATATCCGGGGAAGAGGCGCGAGATATCGGTCTCTGCCTGGACTCCGATTTTGCCTTCGTCGTTTATGGCCACGGGCAACGAAAGCAGTTCACCACCACGATAGAAACCTATGCTCACGGTATCGCCCGCATGACGCTTGAAGCAGGCAGTTATATCGCTGAAGGCCGCCATAGCCGTGTCGCAGACACTAACTATACTGTCGCCTTCGGCCATACCACACCGCTTGGCGGTACTACCTCCAACGAAACTCTTGACCACGAACGGCATACGCGGAGTGATGACTGTCTTTACCCCTTCATTGTTTATCCTTTCGGTAAGATGCCCGCTCATAGCGATATCTACCAGCGAGTCGCCACGCAGAACCGTTACCTCCGTGGGATTGTTGATGAATATCTTGGTTGCAGCATCGGTAAAGTCGAGGTCGCGGTTACCATCGACAGCATAGATGATATCTCCGTTCTGGAAACCCTCGTCAAGCATCACCTGATGGTAGTCATAACCGAGTGTGGCGGCAGTCATGGGCAGTTTGTCCTCACCCCAGTGGGCGAAGATGACGCCATAAAGCAGCAGGGCGGTTATGAAGTTCACCAGCACACCGCCGCTGATGATAAGCAAGCGCTGCCACGCGGGCTTGGTACGGTATTCCCACGGCTGTGGGGTTGACTCCAGGTCGTCGGCTTTCTTGGTCTCGTCTACCATGCCGGCAATGTCGCAATATCCGCCCAGCGGTATCCATCCCAGTCCCCAGAGGGTGTTGTCGCGATCCTCAGGGGCAAGGTTCTTTTCATCCCACGACTCGGGTGTTTTCGCATTGAAGAAGCGGAAATGCCATTTGCCACCGAATTTCTTGGCTTTGAGTATGGAGAATTTCCAATTGAAGAATACATAATATCTGTTCACGCGCGTGCGGAACAACTTCGCGAAGAAGAGGTGTCCGAGTTCATGAGTGGCAACCAGAAGGGTCAGGCTCAGGATAAGGGCAATCCATTTCATTGATTACGTATGGTTTTATCTGTTAACAAAAGGTCGTCCAGAGAGGGGTTGGCGACAAACGAGGCCGACTGCATGGCGCGCTCGACAAAATCGGCGATATCGAGGAAGCCTATCTTCCCTTCGATAAAGCGCTGTACAGCCACTTCGTTGGCAGCATTCATCACACACGGGATGTTGCCGCCACGCTCGATGGCCTGATAGGCAAGGTCGAGACAACGGAATGCCTCGCGGTCGGGTTTTTCAAATGTAAGGCTGGGGTATTTCGCGAAATCAAGCCTCGGGAGGTGGCTCTCGATACGTTCGGGAAACGAGAAGGCCAGTTGGATAGGTGTCTCCATTGTAGGGATACCGAGCTGCGCCTTGACACTTCCATCGACGAACTGAACCATCGAATGGACCACCGACTGCGGATGCACAAGCACCTCGATGTCCTTGGCCTCTACTCCGAAAAGCCACTTGGCCTCGATCACTTCCAAACCCTTGTTCATAAGGGTGGCGCTGTCGATGGTTACTTTCCGGCCCATAGTCCAGTTGGGATGATGGAGGGCCTGTTCCAAGGTAACCTTGGCCAGCGCATCGCGTTTCATCCCGCGGAAGGGGCCGCCGCTGGCAGTGAGCAGTATCTTGTCGAGGCCGCTGTTTTCCCCGATAAGGCACTGGAATATGGCCGAATGTTCGCTGTCAACCGGCAGTATCGGGACACGATGGCGCATGGCGGAAGCCGTGACCAAGGCTCCTGCAACCACCATAGTCTCTTTATTGGCCAGAGCCACCGGCTTGCCCTGCTCGATGGCACGTAGGGTGGGCCTGAGCCCGGCAAAGCCGACAATGGCGGCAAGCACCATATCGATGCTTTCCATCTCCATCAGGTCGCACATGGCTTGCTCTCCGGCATACACTTTGATATCTGTGGCGGAAAGGGCATCCTGCACCTGGTTGTATTTGCTTTCGTCGGCAATCACTACGGCGTTGGGGTCGAACTCAAGCGCCTGGCTGATCAGAAGGTCGGCGTTCGACCCTGCACACAGCACCTCGACGGCGAAAAGATCGCGGTGGCGGCGGATGACATTAAGCGCCTGTGTACCTATCGACCCTGTCGACCCTAGTATCGCAATTCTTTTCATTAAAACGATATATATTCTTCCGGATTCACAGGCGTGCCGCCCACCCACAACTCGAAATGCAGATAGGGGCCGTACTCGGGATGTAACGACGACGAACCTACGTATGCCACCGGCTCGCCCACACGGACCACATCGCCCCTGTGCTTCAGCAGGGCGCTGCAGTTGCTGTATATGCTCACCACATTGCCGGGATGCTGCAATATCAGCACATGACCGGCCTCGGCGGTGAATCCTGAGAAGACCACCGTGCCGCTGTAGGCGGCATTGGCCGTCTGGCTGGTCGAGCCGGCAATATCAATCCCCATGCTGTGCGCCGGAGGATTGAACTGAGTGAGTATCTTGCCTTTGAGCGGCGAGAAGAAAAGGTGCGTGATGGCGGGGACCGCATCAGCCGCCGGAGCTGGCTGGGCGTTCGCCGGCGCAGCGCTGAGCTGATAGCTGTTGTCCTCCTCTTCCACTTCGCGTCTTAAAAGGCTGTCCTCCACCGAATGGCGGTAGGCGCTGGCCAGCTGCTGAAGGTTGGTGGCGCTGTCGGCCTTGATTTCCGCATATTCCCCTCCGATCTCCTCTCCACGCAGAACGGCCTGTATTGTGGCCAGCAGCCACTCCTGATTCTCAAGCTCGTTCTCGAGCGAGTCGATTTTCTTGGCGTTGGAATAAGTCTGCTCCACCATCCGGTTGTTGGTATAGCCGGGTATCCATTCGCGCAGCGGCGTGAAGGCTATTATCACCGTCGTGAGCAGAATCAACACTATTATGGTAATACCTATGGTTACAAAAAGGTTGGCGCCCGACAGCTGGAAGGAGAACTTCTCCTTGAAGGTGTCGGTGTCCATCACGACGAACCGGTGCTTCTGCCGGATGACGTCGTTGATAGGCCAGGTCTTGACCTTCGTCCACCAATCTTTAAGTCCCATAGTGTATAAAAAAGTGGTCAGTGGCTAGTGGTCAGTGGTCAGTTGGGCGAAGCCTTCCTGACGCGTCATCCAACTGACCACCGGCCACTGACCACTAGTCTTTTACTTCCTAGAAGAATTTGTTACGCTGGTCGGTAACCTTGGCGTTGTCTTTCAGCACCTGCGAGACGGCACGCATCTTGTTGCGGTAGCCCTGCTCCATCTGCATGCGGATGGCATCGCCGTCGACTTCGGCTTTCGGGGCACGGCTGTCGACATTGACAACATAAACGCCGTTGGCACCCTTCACAGGACCGGCAATACCGCTCTCGGTAACGGCGATGACGCTCTGCACTTTGGGCTCCATGCCGAAACGACCGAGATAATAGTCGGTGAACGAAACGCTGTCGATAGTGTCGATAGCAACATTGAGTTTGGTGGCAACCGAAGCAATGTCCTTGCCGGCCTTGAGGGCCTCGTCGGCACGGGCCATGAGGAGCTCGGCCTTCTTCTCGATGCGGACGGGCTGCTCAATCATGGTGCGGACCTGATCCAGGGTGGCATAACCGGTCTTGAACACATCCTTCAAAGCAACAACAACGAACATGTTGTCGCACTCGAACACCTGGTCGGCCACGTTGCCGATCTTGGTGTCTTCGTTATAAACCCATTGGACAATGCTGCGGGCATTGCTGACTCCGGGCATCTGGCTGGCCATCATATTGAGGCGGGCGCTGCGCACCTGCAGGTTGCCCTGCTGGGCAGCGGCTTCGAAAGCGCTGATGGTGCGGTTCTGACCGGCGAACTGCGAAGCTTCGGCATAGACGGCGCGGTTGGTGGCGGCCGACGGGATGATGGCGCGGGTGATCATAGCCACACGGTACTTCTTGGCGGCCGGGGTCTTGTCGGTGACCTTCACCACGAAGTAGCCGACTCCCTGCGGGTGCTCGAAGAGGAACGAGCTTCCGACGGGATTGCTGACCAGCTGCTCGTTCAGGAAGCCGTAGCCGCCATCGAGCTGCCAATCCATGTCGCCCTTGGTCTCAGCCTTCTGGGGATCGTCGCTGTACTGGTCGACGGCCTCCTCGAAGGTGATCTTGTTGGTCTTGATAAGGTTCAGCACACTGTCGGCAAGCACCTTGGCCTGCTCGTCGGTGCGGGTGATGTTGCCACCGGCCTTGCTGTTGAGGATATACACAACGCTGGCACGGAGGCTGTCGGGACGCATGGCAGTGCCCAGCACCTTGGCCATAACCCACTCGCCGGCGGTGATCTGCGGCTCGATGAACGAACCGGCGGCAGCGTTCTCAACCAGCTGGTCGAACGGGGCGGGGAAGGTCGAAGCACGCACATAGGTCGAGTCGTAGGCACGGTCGCTCTCGGCGTTGACAAAGAAAGCGATCTCATCGTCGGCGGTGGTCTGGAACTCACCCCACACCTTCATAACATCTGCCTGGATGTCAGCAAGGTCCTGCTGGGTGGGGTTGATGGGGAAGGTGATGAACTCCACATCACGCAGCTCCTCGCGCACACGGAAATCGGCCTTGTGCTCGTCATAGTAAGCCTTATAGTCGGCATCGGTGAGGGTAACCTCCTCGTCGCTCACGCTCTGGAACGGAAGGGCGGCCACCTTGACATTGGCGGTGGTGGCACCGTACTCGGCAACCTTGGCGGCGATAGCCTTGGGCATATAGAAAGCCATACCGATAAGGTTGGAATACTTCTGCTGCTCACGGTCGCGGCGGACATACTTCTCAACCTCGAGCCACTGCATACGCTGGGCAGTGTCGAGCTGGTCGAAATTCTCCACCCAGTAGTTCACCTGACGCATGTCGTACTGGCCCGTCTGGGGGTTGGTGAACATCTGACGGAGATAGGGGTGGATGAACTGGCCGGTGTACATGTCGCTCATCTCGGCAGGCGTAACCTGCAAGCCGAGCTTGGTGGTCTGCTCCTCCATAAGGGTCTCGTCGACAAAGTTCTGCCACACCTGGTCGCGGATCTGCATCTCAGCGTCGGCGGGCACCTGGGCCACCTGGTACTGGGCCTTGTAGTTGTTCTCCATTTCGTTTACCAACTCGTTGAAACGCTGGTTGGTCAGGGTAGCACCATTCACTTTGCCCATGTCGGGGATACCGCCACGGTTCTTGGTCAGATCACCAAGGATGAACGCCAGAATAGCAACGCCCACGATGAGAACGGCTACCCACGAATGTTTTCTAATAGTTCCAATAATTGCCATTTTGTTAGTATTTTTATTTGTTATTTATTATTTTCATTAAATTGGTATTCAATACAATAAACAACGCACTACATAAGCCTTGCAGCGCTTGTCAAAGTTGCAAAGATACAAAGATTTTCACAACTGGCGAAAAAAATTTTCACCTGCCGCCTTGCGGCACCACGACGTCGTGGCCACCTGGCCCTACATGTCGAACCCGAACGGCAGCAGATCCTCCACCGACGCAACCTCCCTCACACGGCCGCCGCCGAGCAGACAAAGCACCCGCAACGGATGCCCCTGCAGCCTCTCATACTCCAGAAGCACCTGCCGGCACGCACCGCAGGGCGAAGCCTCGCAAAGCTCACCTTCCGCGTCGCGACCGGCGACAGCCAGCGCCGCATAGTCGCGCAACTCCGGCCTCTGCGACGAAGCGGCGAACACAGCCGTCCTCTCGGCGCAAAGCCCCGAAGGGTAAGCCGCATTCTCCTGATTCGACCCGCACACCACCGAACCGTCGGCCAGCCGCAGCGCCGCCCCCACGCCGAAATGCGAATAGGGGGCGTAGGCCGACCTCGTGGCCTCTACTGCCCTTTCCATCAGCTCGCGGTCCGCCGGCTCAAGTTCAGCCACCGAGCCGAACTCCTTATAACAAATCGTCAACGTCTTTTCCATCACATAAGTTGTATTGTTACCGGATGCAAAGATACAAATTTAAATCCAAACAACCGCAAAATATTTTTCCCGCCCCATTCCCCACCCTATCCTTCCGACCTGAACTTTCTACACATCCCCATGCCCAAACTCCCGACACATCCTCCCTACCCGAACTCCCAACACATCCCCCCAACCTGAACTCTCAACACTTCCTCCCAACCCGAACTCCCAACCATCCCCCCAACCTGAACTCTCAACACATCCTCCCAACCCGAACTCCCAACCATCCTCCCAACCTGAATTCTCAACACATTCCCCAACCTGAACTCCCCACCATCCTTCCAGCCTTAACTCTCAACCCATCCTCTCAGCCTTAATTCTCAACCATCCTCCCAACCTGAACTCCCGAAACATCCCCTTGCCTAAACTCTCTACTCTAAACTCATTACTAAAACCCTCTACCCTAAACTCCAAACCCATACTCATGACTTATCTCCCGGCCTATCTCCCAATCCGAACTACCAACCCGGACACCTGGCCTAAACTCCCGCCTAAACACTTGACCCAAACCCCGACCTAAACTACTGACCTGAACGATTGACCTAAACGCTGACCTAAATTCTTGACTCAAACTTCCGCTCAATCTCCCACCTCATCTTCCACCCATTCCGCTCCAAAACGCCCCCCCCGTGAAACCCACTTCGACCCTCATTACTACCCCCTCTCATCGCCCCCCTTGCAAACAAAATAATGCGGGCACTTTCAAAAAAAATTTTTCTCAATTTTCACCCATTTCTTAACCCTCCCAAACACCTTGAAACTCAGTCATAACGACGCATCAACTTCTTCAATGCTTCTTCTATTCTCCTTGATAAAAATCTTAACACTACGCAATAAAAACCACCCATCTCCGTTACTGCTGAAAAGAACAAATAAACCTAAAAACTATGGGCAAACTGTTACAAGGAATCCACGGACCGTTCATAGGGAAAGTTGGTCCCTCGGTGGGATATATGTGGAAGCACATCCCCTGCCTGCGCTCCTATCAGAAATTTGTGCATTACCCCAACACGGAAGGGCAACAACGCGAACGCGACTGGTTCATAGCTATGGTACGCTTCGCCTCACAAGCCCGCCAAGCACTGATCCTGGGGCTGAAAAAGCAGGCCGACGAAGCAGGTATGACCGAAGGCAACTACTTTGTTACCAACAATAAGCAGCACTTCCAGCACGATAACGGAAGTATCGTCGTCGACTATGCCCGCCTGCAACTGGCCGCCGGTCCCGCTGCCGACGTGATATTCCACACCCCGATATTCCGCGACCACGAGACAATAAGCATCGATTTCGACAAGAACACACTCTTTTCCCGCGCCTCAGGCGACGACAAAGTCTACGTCTACGCCTACTCGCCTGACGTAAAAACAGGCATACTTCTGGCTGCTGTCGAGCGCCGCACGAAGAACATAACATTCCGATTGCCTGAGAATTGGAGCGGAATGATGGTACACCTGTACGGCTTCGTGGTGGACCGCGAGGGCCGCCCGTCCAACTCGACATATATCGGGGCCGGCCGCCTTGATCACTATTCCGAAGGTGGAAACTATATACCTCTGAATAAAAGCTGGATGGACTTCGTGGAAGTAGCCAACCGAATGAACCTCTCCTCAACCCCCGGCACCACCGAAAAGGCCGGACCTGAGCCGGAGAGCACACATACCCTGCCGGCCGTAAGCACTCCGCCGCCCGAATAAACACCCCGAAAATAGTCGAAAAACGCCAAATTATGCAGCCAAATAACGGTGCTGCAAGGGATTCTATACCCTTTTTATTACATTTCTTCATAACTACAAATACCATACTATCAGTTACTAATAATTCTATTAAAACAATTTTTCAAAAAAAAATTTGGCCGTATGACAAAAAAGTAGTACTTTTGCAACCCAATTTTGATGGCAAAGGCTACAAAATGATGACTCAGTAGCTCAGTAGGTAGAGCACAACACTTTTAATGTTGGGGTCCTGGGTTCGAGCCCCAGCTGGGTCACTAAACAAACTGA
>ONYC01000012.1 GCA_900321975.1 uncultured Bacteroidales bacterium | reverse complement strand
GAAGAACAATCGAAGAACGATCGAAGAACTATCGAAGAACTATCGAAGAACGGTGGTAGTTGATAGGTAGAAGATAGGGTGTTGATAGGGTGAAAAAAATTTTTTTTTCGTGCACGCACAATAAATACATTATATTTACGTTTTACTTTCCGATGCGTTATGAATCGCCCAATGAAAACAAAATAAACACACAACATAATGAAAAACCTAGTAATTGTTGAGTCGCCGGCCAAAGCCAAGACCATTGAGAAATTTCTCGGCAAAGACTACACCGTGAAATCGAGCTACGGCCATATCCGCGACCTGGCCAAGAAGGAAATGAGTATCGACGTGGAAGACGGTTACACGCCGCAGTACCAGATCAGCGACGACAAGCGGTCGCTGGTGAACGAGCTGAAGAAAGCCGTTGCGGCAGCCGACAAGGTGTGGCTGGCGTCCGATGAGGATCGCGAGGGAGAAGCCATTGCATGGCATCTGCAGGAGACGTTGAAGCTCGACCCCGCGACCACCCAGCGCATTGTCTTCAACGAAATCACCAAGACGGCCATCCTCCACGCCATCGAGAATCCCCGTCAGATAGACATGAACCTGGTCGACGCCCAGCAGGCCCGCCGCGTGCTCGACCGCATAGTGGGTTACGAGATCAGCCCCATCCTCTGGAGCAAGATCAAGCCCGCCCTGAGTGCCGGCCGCGTGCAGAGCGTGGCTGTGCGCCTGATTGTGGAGCGCGAAGAGGAGATCAAGAACTTCCAGAGCAAGCCCTACTTCCGTGTGGTGGCCCAGTTCCGCCCGAAAGACGGCTCGAAGATGCTGCAGGCCGAGCTCAACCGCCATTTCGACACCGAAGACGAAGCGATGGAGTTCCTCAAGTCGATTGCCAAAGTCAATTTCAAGATCAACAAGATCGAGACCAAGCCCGCCAAGCGCACCCCTGCCCCGCCCTTCACCACCAGCACCCTGCAGCAGGAGGCCAGCCGCAAGCTGGGCTTCAGCGTGGCCCGCACCATGCAGGTGGCGCAGCAGCTGTATGAAAGCGGTTACATCACCTATATGCGTACCGACAGCGTGAACCTGAGCGACCTGGCCCTGAGTCTCGCCAAGCAGGAGATCACCGCCGAATACGGTGCCGAATATGTCAAAACCCGCCGCTACCAAACCAAGACCAAAGGCGCCCAGGAGGCTCACGAAGCCATCCGTCCGACCGACATGCGCGCGCAGACCCTCAACATCGAGAGCGCCCAGCGCCGCCTCTACGAGCTGATCTGGAAACGCACCGTTGCCAGCCAGATGGCCGACGCCGACATCGAGAAGACCGAAATCGAAATCGGAGTGCCCGGTACCGAATATATCTTCGGCTGCACCGGCGAGCAGGTGAAGTTCGACGGCTTCCTAAAAGTCTACCTCGAAAGCACCGACGACGAAGAGAACACCTCGGAGGCCGCCACCATGCTGCCGCGCCTGCCCGAAGGAACCATCGTGGTGATGGAGAGCTGCGACGCCGTCCAGCACTACACCCAGCATCCCCCGCGCTACACCGAGGCCAGCCTCGTGAAGAAACTCGAGGACCTGGGCATCGGCCGTCCTTCGACCTATGCGCCCACCATAAGCACCATCCTCAAGCGCGAATATATCATCAAGGAAGACCGCGAAGGCGAAGCCCGCAACATCGTGGCCCTCACCCTCAAGGGCGGCCAGGTGAAACGCACCGAACGCGTCGAGAAAGGCTACTCCGAGAAGAGCAAGCTCTTCCCCACCGACATCGGATGCGTGGTCAACAAATTCCTCATGGAGCATTTCAACGACATCATCGACTATAACTTCACCGCCACCGTCGAGAAGGACTTCGACGAAATCGCAGCCGGCGAGAAAGAGTGGCGCAAGGTGATCGACAAGTTCTACCTGCCGTTCCACAAGAATGTGCGCGCCACCCAGCAGAACTCGCAGCGCACCACCGGCAGCCGCCTGCTCGGCGTCGATCCCGCCAGCGGAAAGAACGTCTATGCCAAGATCGGCCGCTACGGCACCCTGGTGCAGGTAGGCGAAACCAACACCGACGAGAAGCCGCGCTTCGCAAGCATGAAGAAAGGCCAGAGCATCGAGAGCATCACCCTCGAGGAAGCCCTCTCGCTCTTCGAGCTTCCGCGCACCCTCGGCCAGTTCGAGGACAAGGACGTGATCGTGAGCATCGGCAAATTCGGCCCCTATGTGCGTTGCGGCAGCAAGTTCTACTCGCTGGGCAAAGTCGACGACCCGTACGAGATCACCCTCGAGCGCGCCATCGAAATCATCAGGACCAAGCGCAAAGCCGAAGAGGAGAAAGAGGCCATGAAGAAGATCTACCCCCATCAGATCGGCATCCACGAAGGCGAACCGGTGGTTTCGAACATCGGCCGCTTCGGCCCATACCTGACCTATCTGGGCGAGAACTTCCGCCTGACCAAGGGCGTCGACCCGCTGCAGCTCAGCATCGAGCAGGCAATGGAAATCATCAACAACAACGGCAAGAAGAAAAAGAAAAAATAAACGGACGCTCGTCAGTTGGAAGTGAAGCTTTCCATAATTGTAGTAAATTACAACGTCAAGTATTTCCTCAAACAATGCCTGGCGTCGGTTTACGGGTCGCAACGGCGGCTCGCAGACGGCAGCGAACTGGAGCTTGACGTATGGATGGTCGACAACGACTCGGTCGACGGGTCGGTCGAGATGGTGCGTGAGGAGTTCCCCGACGTCCACGTTATCGCCAACCACGATAACGTGGGCTTCGCCAAAGCCAACAACATGGCGCTGGCGCAATGCGAAGGGGACATCATCCTACTGCTCAACCCCGATACCATCGTCGAGGCCGACACCTTCGTGCGGTGTGCCGATTTCATGCGAGAACACTCCGACTGCGGAGGCCTCTGCGTGAAGATGGTCGACGGCGAAGGCCGCTACCTCAAGGAAAGCAAGCGTGGATTTCCAACCCCCGAAGCGTCGTTCTACAAGATATCGGGGCTCATCCGACTCTTCCCCCGCTCGCGCCGCATTGCCGCCTACTATATGGGGCACCTTTCGGACGACGAGGTGAACGAGATAGAGATCATGCCCGGCGCCTTCATGATGTTCCGACGCGAGGTGTACGGCCGGATCGGAGGGCTCGACGAGAGCTACTTCATGTACGGCGAAGACATCGATTTCTCGTGGCGCATACATCTTGCGGGGTGGAAGAACTACTACCTGCCGCAGACGCGAATCATCCACTACAAGGGCGAAAGCACCAAGAAGGGGTCGATGAACTACGTCTACACCTTCTACAACGCAATGGCGATCTTCGTGAAGAAATACTTCACCGGACGCAATGCACGGCTGTTCAACCTGCTACTCCAGGCGGCCATCTGGCTTCGTGCCGCAGCCGCATGGCTCGAGCGGGTTGTGCGTGCTGTGGCGGTGCCTGTGCTTGACTTCGGAGCCGCCTTTGGGGGCTTTGTGCTGCTCAAGCAACTATGGGCCACCTACTGGGCGGACAACATCAACTACTATCCGTCGGAATACACCACATTGGTGATACCGCTCTATATCCTTGTGCTGATGTTCTGCAGCTGGTTGCAGGGCGGATACGATCGTCCGGTGAAACTGTGGCGCATAGTGCGCGGAATGGCCATAGGCGTAGTGCTGCTGCTGGCCTTCTACTCGCTGTTGGACGAGAGCCAGCGCTACTCGCGTATGCTGCTGCTCACCGGCTCTGCCTGGACATTGGCTTCAACCCTGACAATACGGCTCCTGCTGAGCGCCTGCGGTGCCAAAGGATACGCCCTGCGCACACGCAAGCGCGGTGCAACGCTTATCGTGGGCGAAGAGGCCGAAGTGGCCCGCGTAGGCCAGCTCTACCGCACCTACGTGTCGCCCACCGCCGTGCTCACCACCACCGACGACTTCAACCCGAACCACCTGCAGGACCGCATCCGCATCGACCGTATCGAAGAGGTAATCTTCTGTGGCCGAGATATCGATTTGCAACATACCATCGGCCTGATGACCCACCTGCGCACCACAGGCGTGCTCTACCGCATTGCCCCTGCCGAAGGCGACTTCATAATCGGCACCGGCGGCATCCTCTCGGCCGACGACCTCTACCTGGCCGACCTCGACACTGTGAGCACCCCCACCTGCCGCCGTCGCAAACGGCTGCTCGACATTGTGGCTTCGACGCTGCTGATAGTGCTCTCCCCCATCCTTTTCTGGCCCCAACGGCAAAAAGGGAGATACTTCGGCGACTGCTTCTCGGTACTTGTCGGGAAACGCACATGGGTGGGCTATACCGGCCATCCGGGCGTGTTCACGCCGGCCGACATAGCGCCTTCGGCCACCGCCGATGTCGCCGAACGCCTCATGCTGCGCTATATGCGGCACTACAGAACCACCACCGACCTCACCATATTGCTCAGAAACTGGAACTACTTATAGTCATGAGAAAGACGCTGCTGATACTGCTATTGTCGCTGCTACCGCTGGCAGCTGATGCCCAACGTATCCACGGATTCGTATCGTCGGGCGCTGTGTTCTCACAGATCGAGGGCGACGAACTGAAAGGCTTCCGGCACTATGGCTATACCGGTGGCGTTGGCGCTTTGGCTGCAATCAGTAACAACAACCGATGGGGACTCAGCGTGGAGACCATCTTCTCGCAACGCGGAGCCTACGAAGGCAGCGGCGACCCCTACAGCCTGAGCCTCACGCTCAACTATGTCGACATACCGGTATTGCTACACTATCAGGATCCTTACGGTGGGATGCTGATAGGAGCAGGCCTCGTCTACGGGCGCCTGGTGCAGCAACCTACCGGCAAGATGCTCTACAACCCCTACAGCCTCGTGCCGGACACCAGCGATATGCACTTCCAAAAGAACGACCTCTGCGCCGCCATCGACGCCCGCTTCTCGGTGTGGAAAGGGCTGCAGCTGAACATTCGCTGGCAGTACTCGATCATACCCGTCAAACGGCAGTGGCACTTCGACCGCAGCGTGCAGAACCGCTGGGAAGGCGAGGACAACGACTGCTACAACAACGCCATCACCATACGCCTAATATATCAATTCTGACCTACTATGGCAACAGCACTCTTCCCAGGGTCGTTCGACCCCTTCACCGCCGGACACGAGGCAATAGCACGCCGTGTGGCGCCACTGTTCGACCGGCTGGTGATTGCCGTGGGCGACAACAGCGACAAACGCTGCATGTTCACCCCCGACGAGCGTGTTGAGATAATCCGCCGCACGATGGGCGACCTGCCCTGTGTTGAGGTGCTTGCATACAGCGGAATGACCGTCGACCTCTGCCACCAGGTTGGAGCCAAGTGCATCATACGCGGCATACGTACCGCCGCCGATTTTGAATATGAACAACTGATTGCCAGCGTCAACCGACAGCAGGACCCCTCAATCGAAACGCTGCTGGTGATGGCCGACGCCGACCATATAAACATCAGCTCGACACTCGAGCGCGAACGCCTGTTGCACCAATGCTCACAACCGACGACATAGTCTACCTCAAAGGCGTGGGGCCTTCGAAAGCCAAAGTTCTGGCTGCCGAGCTCGACATACACACAGCCGGCGACCTACTCGAGCATATCCCATACCGATATATCGACCGCTCGGTGATGTCGACCGTTGCCAACCTGACGGAAGACAACGCATTGGCGGTGCTCCGCGGCACGGTGAACAACATGCAGACAGCAAGCCTCGGCCCTCGACGCGAACGCCTTACGGTCGACTTCCACGACGGCACCGGCACCATACAGCTTGTATGGTTCGCCGGCACCAAATGGGCACGCGAACGGCTGAAGCCCAACGTTGAGTATCTGGTCATCGGCAAGCCGACCCTCTACAACGGCAGCTGGCAGATATCCCATCCAGAGCTGGAACCCTACAGCTCGGTGGGCGACGACCGGCATCCGCTGCTTCCGGTATACAACACCACCGAGAAGATGAAGCAGCACGGCCTCGGTACCCGGGCCCTGGCCCGCATCACCGAGAGCCTCCTGGCCAACCTTGCACCGGTGGCCGAAACCATTCCAACAGACATCATTCAGAAATTCCGCCTCATGGGCCGCGACCAGGCCCTGAGGGCCATACACTACCCCGACTCGCCGCAGCAGCTTGAGGCTGCACGCACACGCCTCAAGTTCGAGGAGCTTTTCTTCCTGCAACTCGACTACCAATGGGCGCACAGCGAGCGGCAACTCCATTCCGAAGGCCGCATATTCCCACATGTGGGCGACTGTTTCAACCGCTTCTATAACGAGAAGCTTCCCTTCCCCCTGACCGGAGCGCAGAAACGCGTTGTGCGCGAAGTACGCGAGGATATGCGCTCGGGACACCAGATGAACCGCCTCATCCAAGGCGATGTGGGCAGCGGCAAGACCCTCGTGGCCCTGATGTGCATGCTGTTGGCGCTCGACAACGGCTGTCAGGCTTGCCTGATGGCACCCACCGAAATACTTGCCACCCAGCACTACCAGACATTCGTCCGCATGCTCGATGGCATTGGCATCCGCACGGAACTGCTTATCGGCAGCGTGCGCCCGACAGAGAAACGCCGCATCAAGGCTGGTATGATGAGCGGTGAGGTACAGATTGTTATCGGCACCCATGCCCTTATCGAGGACGACGTCCATTTCCGCGACCTAGGTCTGGTGGTGATTGACGAGCAGCACCGCTTCGGTGTCGAGCAGCGCAGCAAGCTGTGGAGCAAAGCCACCCCGCCGCCGCATATCCTGGTGATGACCGCCACGCCGATACCGCGCACTCTGGCGATGACCCTCTATGGCGACCTCGACTGCTCCATCATCGACGAGCTGCCTCCGGGACGCCACCCTGTGAAGACCTACCACCGCACCGAACCGCGCCGCCCGCTGGTTTTCAACTTCCTGAAGCAGCAGATCGACGCCGGCCGACAGGTATACTTCGTCTATCCCCTTATCCACGAAAGCGAGAAGATGGACCTCAAGGACCTTGAGGACGGCCTGGAGATGGTGCAGAACTACTTTCCCCGCCCCCACTACGCCACCTCGATGGTTCACGGCCAGCTGACCGCCGAAGGGAAAGCCTTCGAGATGGAGCGCTTCAAGCAGGGGAAGACCCAGATAATGGTGGCCACAACGGTGATCGAAGTGGGTGTCGACGTGCCAAACGCCACAGTTATGGTTATCGAGAACGCCGAGCGATTCGGCCTCAGCCAGCTGCACCAGCTGCGCGGCCGTGTGGGACGCGGCGGCGAGCAGAGCTACTGCATACTAATGACCAAGGACAACCTCTCTTATACCAGCAAGGAACGCATCCGCACCATGTGCAGCACCACCGACGGATTCGAGATTGCCGAAGCCGACTTGCGGCTGCGCGGTCCCGGAGACATACAGGGATTGCAACAGAGCGGTGTGCTCGACCTCAAGCTGGCTTCCATCGTCGACGACGAACCCCTTGTCCGCGCCACCCGCGACGAGGTACACGACCTTCTGGCTTCCGACCCGACACTCGCTGCTCATCCGCTGCTGGCCCGATATATCGAACACTCCAAGAACAAAATGCTATGGGGAAAGATAAGCTGACATTGGTTGCCGAAGAAGGGACTTCGCTCTCGAGCGGGAGCCTGCGGCTCTACGCCCTACCCTACGGCTGCATCGACCTCTACAGCTACGACCCGCTGAACCGACGGGCGGCAGTCGGCATCATGGTGGCCAACGAATACCGCCGTCAGGGATGCGCAACAGCAATGCTCGCCGAGCTGGCCTCGATAGCCAAATCCAACTACAACCTCCACACCCTCTATGCCGATATTGCAGCGCCCAACACCGCCTCGCAGGCCCTCTTCCTCAAGGCGGGCTACACCGAGTGTGGCCGTTTCAAGGAGTGGCTCGAATACGACAGTCACTTTATAGACAACATACGCATGCAGAAGATATTATGAAGAAAAAAACAATACTGATCCTAATTATTCTAGCCATCCTTGTAATTCTAGCCATTCTAGGGGGATTAGCGGTTCTAGGAGCCACATCAGGAAACAACGAACCGAGGCGGCTCAACATCAGCGAAGGCACCACATACGAAGCCCTTTGCGACAGCATCAACGCATCGACGACATTCCACTTGATATCCAAGGCCATAGGCCTCGACAAACATGTGCGCCCCGGCAGCTACGTTGTCGAACCACACATGAACACCATCGCCATGGTACGAAAACTGCGCAACGGCCAGCAGGACCCTATCCGCCTCACCATCGGCAAGTTCCGCACCCCGCAACAACTGAACGATTATCTCAACCGCAAGATGATGCACAACGACTTCGACGTACCGCTCGACAGTTTCCACATCATCCTGCCCGACACGTATGAGTTCTATTGGACGGTGACACCCGAGCAGTTTATGCAACGGATGAGAAAGGAATATGACAAATTCTGGTTGGAAGAAGTGGGAGCAAATGGCGAACACCGATTCGAACTGCTGTCGATGAGCGACTTCATACCCGACATACGGCTTGCAACAATCATCATTGCCTCGATCGTCGAGGAAGAGACCAACTGCGGGCCCGAGAAACCATTGATAGCCAATGTTTACTGGAACCGATTGGACAAAGGCATACCCCTGCAGGCCGACCCAACGGTGAAATATGCCGTGGATGATTTCACGCTGAAACGCATTCTGAACAAACACCTTACGGTAGACAGTCCCTTCAACACCTACCTGCACGCTGGGCTACCTCCCGCACCCATCTGCCTGCCCTCAAAAGCGACCATCGATGCAGTTATAGATGGTGAGGGTTTGGAAACCAACTACCTGTATTTCTGCGCCTCGGAGAAAATGGACGGCACCCATTGCTTCGCCTCAACCCTCGCCGAGCACAACAAAAACGCCTCCCGATTCCACCGCGCACTCAACCAACGAGGCATCAAATAGCACCGTTCTTCGATTGTTCTTCGATTGTTCTTCGATTCGAATCGAAGAACAATCGAAGAACGATCGAAGAACGATCGAAGAACGATCGAAGAACGGTGGTAG
>ONYC01000103.1 GCA_900321975.1 uncultured Bacteroidales bacterium | reverse complement strand
CATCATAGAAGTGGATACCTTCTGCGTCACGCCGGAAGAGCCTTACCTTGCCTCCAGAGACAGTCTTGTGGTCCGTGTGGAATGGCTGGACACCACCAACCTTCGCTGGGAGGTGTCGCGCACGGCGCCGGGAGGCGACCCAGAGATGGGTTTGATCACTCCGACAGCAAACCCCTACATCGAATACAGCGACATCGATAATGACAGCGCCTATCACGTTTATGTGCGCGGATACTGCGAGACAGGCATCTGGTCTGGTTGGAGCGACTGGAGCACCCCTTGTCTCATTGACTCAATCCCCACTCCTCCAACACCCCCTGAAGGCATTAACACCATCGAAACTGCCGACTTCTCTCTTTCCCCCAACCCAGCCAGAGGTATGGTGACCCTAAAATGCGCCGAGGTTATGCAGGGCAGAGTCGAGATAATAGACATACAGGGCAAGAGTTGGTGCAAGAAAACACTGGCCGGACGCCGTACAGAGCTAGATGTGAGTGTATTGCCAACGGGTTCATACCTGGTATACATCACCACAGAAAAAGGAACTTTGACAAAGAAACTCACCATCGAATAAAAGGTTACAACAGTCTAGAAGGCACTGCCAGCCGTCGGTTGGTGTGAATAGAAAGGATAGTTTATATCGTTTTACATATAGTATTTATTGTAAAACGATATTTTTTTTATGTTTTTCGTAAAATTTTTCTTGCATATTAGAAAAAAGTTGTATCTTTGCCGTCGATAAGAGTAGATAAAACAATGGCAAAGAAAGCTACAATAACGAGAATAAGAACACTTTACGCCATATTCATCGGCGTGATAGCATTGTGCATAGCACTCTTTTTCCTCAACGTTTTCACCTCGGCCGACCCTATCGAGGTGGCTAACATCGGTGAAAGCAGGAGCGACTATGGCATGCTTATCACCGACCTGCAGAGCGGACCGGAGCTCTACCGGCAGAACTTCGACGTTGACGGGTTGCCCGAGGGCTTGAGCGCCAACGCCAAGATAAGCCGCTACGACATAGGGATCATTGCCGACGACATGGACGATTTGCCAACAGGCAAGGCGGCATGGTGCATGTGGCTCCAGATTATCTGTGTGCTCGCCGGTACGGCCATGACGGTGCTGGTGGTAATGGCCCTCATATCATTCTATATTTGCACGCGTCGCGGTAAGATATTCCCCAAGAAGAATATCACTTGGCTCACCTGGGCCGGAGTGCTTATGATATTCATGTCGCTGGGCATGGACATAGGTACCTACCTCGAACGAAGCATAGCCTTCGACCTGCTGCAGCACAGCCAGTGGGTACCTGCAGCCAAGGTCTCGATACACATAACCCGCATATTGTTCGGCCTGACGATAATCTTTATGGCCGAGATATTCAAGATAGGGCGTGAAATACAGGAGGAACAGGAGTTGACGATTTAATCAAAGTGGTCAAGGAGGCAGTAGTCAAGGAGTTAAGTGGTAAAAGAATGATTGTAGTCAATCTGGATATGATGATGGCCAAGCGGAAGATTTCGCTGGGCGAGCTGGCGGAAAGGATCGACATCACGCCGGCCAACCTGTCGATATTCAAGACCGGTAAGGCCAAGGCGGTGCGCTTCAGCACCCTGGAGCGCCTGTGCCAGGTGCTCGACTGCCAGCCGGCCGACCTGCTGGAGTTCCGCCCGGACGAGCCGCAAAAGGAAACGACAAAGGAACAATAATAAATATCAACAAAAACATTTAAAACAAAAAAAAAAAAAAAAAAACAACGTTATTCGTAATGCTGCTGATGTGCTTGTTCGGCGGCATGTCCTTCGCCCAGCTGCCCGGCAGCGGCGACAAGAAGGAGAAGAAGAGCGACCTCAGTGCCCAGGTGCCCCTGGACAAGAAGATCCGCTATGGTAAGCTGGACAACGGCTTCACCTACTATGTCCGCAACAACAAGAAGCCGGAGAAGATGATCCAGTTCCGTCTGGTCTCCAACGCCGGTTCGATCATGGAGCGCGACGACCAGCAGGGTCTTGCCCACTTCTGCGAGCACATGGCCTTCAACGGCATCAAGGGCTATCCCCACAACACGATGATCCAGAAGCTGCAGGAGCATGGTGTCGAGTTCGGACGCGACATCAACGCCTATACCAGCTTCGACCAGACCGTCTACTATGTGAACATCCCCGCCGACGACCCCGAGATGGTCAAGATGGGTATCGAGATTCTCGACGGCTGGGCTGGCAACATCCTCTTCGACCAGAAGGAGATTGAGAGCGAGCGCGGCGTTATCCACGAGGAGTGGCGCGGCGGCGTCGGCCACGGTGACCGTATCCGCAAGAAAACCTGGCCCATCATGCTCAAGGGTTCGCTCTATGCCGAGCGTCTGCCTATCGGCAAGGAGGAGGTTATCATGCACTTCCAACGCCAGAGCATCGTCGACTTCTTCAACGACTGGTATCGTCCCGACCTGCAGGCCATCGTCATCGTTGGCGACCTCGACGGTTTCGAGTATGCCGGTATGAAGGGCGACAAGGCTATGGAACAGAAGGTGAAGGATGTGTTCGGTAGCCATCAGTTCCTCGGCAAGGAGAAGCTTCCCCGCCAGAGCTACCAGATTCCCGACAACAAGGATCCCCTCATCGCCATTGCCACTGACAAGGAGGCTACCAGCACCCAGTTTGAAATCTTCTGGAAGCACAAGAAAGGTGTCAACGGCACCGTCGGTGCCTATCGCGCCATGCTTGTCCGCAGCCTTATCGGCATGATGATCAACGAGCGCTTCCGCGACCTCTGCGAGAAGCCCACTGCCCCTGTGATGTATGCCAATGGTGGCTACGGTGGATTCCTCGGCCGTGAGATCGACGTGTTCGAAGTCGGTGCCGCTCCCAAGGAGAACCGTATCGAAGAGAGCGCCGAGATGCTGCTCCGCGTGATCAAACAGATCGACGACCACGGCTTCCTCCAGGCCGAGCTCGACCGCCAGAAAGAGGACCTCCTCAGCACCTACACCAAGCTCGCCAAGGAAGAGAACAAGACCCAGAGCAACAGCCTGGCCGACGAGTACACCAACCACTACCTCGACAACGACCCCTGCCCCGGTATCCGCCAGGAATGGAAATATGCCAAGGAGTTCATCCCCGAAATCACTCTTGAGGAGTGCAACGCCCTCGTGAAGACCTGGATCACCGACGAGAACATCGTCTGCGTTCTGACCGCCCCCGAGAAGGACGGCTTGAAAGTCCCCACCGAGGCTGACCTGCTCAACATCATCAAGAACATCCGCAACATCAAGACCGAACCTTGGGTCGACAACTTCAAGGACGAGCCTCTCTTCAACGAGACCGTCGCCGACGTAACCCCCATCAAGACCGCCAGCAACAGCACCCTCGGCTACACCGAGTATACCTGCCCCAACGGTGTCAAGTTCGTTGTGAAGAAGACCGAACTCAAGGCCGATGAAATCCTCATCAGCTCGTTCTCCTTCGGCGGTACTTCGCTTTATGGCGACGCCGACTTCTATCAGGCCGACAATGCCGCTGAGTTCGTCGACGCCGGTGGTATCGCCAACTTCAGCGCCACCCAGCTCGGCAAGAAGCTCAAAGGTATGAACCTCAGCATCAGCCCCAGCATCGGCAGCCTGACCCAGGGCTTCAGCGGCAACTGCTCGCCCAAGGACCTCGAGACCACCCTGCAGCTGATCAACCTCTACTACACCGCTCCCCGCAAGGATCAGGAAGCCTATACCCGCGAAATCGAGAACACCATCCAGCAGATCAAGTTCGTCCGCGAGAATCCCCAGGTGGCTTTCCTAGAGACCTATATCAAGACCGCCTATCCCGACAGCAAGCGTATCATCCAGGTTCCCACCGAGGAGCAGGTGCGTAGCCTCGACCTCGACCGTATGTTCGATATCTATCAGGAGCGTTTCGCTTTTGCAAACAACCAGACCTTCTTCTTCGTCGGTAATGTGAGCGATGCCGATATCGCCCTCATCGCCAAGTATCTGAACCACCTGCCCACCATCAACGCCGTCGTGAAAGACAACCTGATCGACCGCACCCAGAAGTTTGCCAAGGGTATCGTCCATGCCGAAGCCGTGAAGGGTATCGAGAAGCAGGGCATGCTCCTTATGATGGGTCAGAAGGAAGTTCCGAACGAGGAGCTCGACGCCAAGACCCGCATGGCCATCCAGCAGCTGGGCGAGTGCTTGAGCATCACCGTCACCGAGATCATCCGCGAGAAGAATGGCGACGCCTACAGCCCCAGCGGCAACGCCGGCGCCAGCCGCTCCATCTCCTCCGACAAGGGCTCTGTCTACTGGCAGTACTACATTGGCCTCGACCCCGAGAAAGCCAAGAAGGTTGAGAAAGACTGCATCAAGATCCTCAAGGACTATATGAAGAAAGGCTGCGACCAGAAGACCCTCAACAAGGTCCAGGAGCAGATGATTGTCCAGCACGACAAGAGCGTCCAGAACAACAGCTGGTGGCTCGGTCAGATCCGCAACGCCTACATGACCGGTGAAGATGCCGATTGGCAGGTTGCCGAATACAACAAGATGGTCAAATCCATCACCCTCGCCGACATCAAGGCTGCAGCCGCCAAGTATTTCGACCTGAACAACTATGTTGTCGTCACCCTCCGTCCCGAGGATGGCGCCGTCGGAACTGCCGACTGATCGCAGTCCGATCCTCAATCAAAGAGTTCCTGCCCTCCGGGTGGGAACTCTTTTTCTTTGCGCCTAGCGGCAATCAACGATATTCTGAAGTAATAACATCCTCATATTTACCTTACATCCACCTTACACCATCCTTACCATTTTGTATGGTTGATGTATGGTTGGTGTAAGGTTGATGTAAGGTTGGTGTAAGGATGATAGGTTCTTATGTCTTATTTACAGTGTGTTAGAGGGTGCTTTCTTTAATCGACTGAAAATGTTGTATAAAGGAACCGCTGTGCAATAAAAACCATCCTTTTGCGTTACAAATTAATCATGCGGAACCAAAACACCACAAAACACGACTATGGCCACGGGCTTTTGATAGCTGGTGCCTACGGACGAATGGGTTGCGCCATACTGTCGGCAAGGGCTGCGTTGCGGAGCGGGTGCGGCTTGCTTACCGTCCATCTGCCCTCGCGTTGCGTCGATCCGATGCAGGCCGCCTTCCCCGAGGCGATGGTCAGCATCGACCCGTGCGACAAAATGTTTACCCTGCCGCCGGCATTGGAGCGCTACACCGCCGTCGCCGCGGGCCCGGGATTGGGTACCGACGTGACGACGCAAGAGGCCCTACGTATGCTGCTCGAAAGACGTCCGGATATTCCGCTGCTCCTCGACGCGGATGCCCTCAACATACTGGCCCTCCATCCCGACTGGCTTTCGTTGGCCGCTGGAGCCGTGATCACGCCTCACGACGGCGAATACCGCCGCCTTTTCGGCGATGCCGACCCCGCCCGGATGGCCGCGGAACATCGCCTTGTCATCGTTAAGAAAAGCCACTTTACGCGTGTATTTGCCCCCGACGGGCGTGCGTTCGAAAACCATACGGGCAACGCCGGAATGGCTACGGCCGGAAGCGGCGACGTGCTGACGGGAATAATGCTTGGCATGCTCTGTTCCAATCATTTGCACGCGGATGTGTACGAAATCGCGTGCCGCGCAGTCGAACTGCATGGCAAAATTGGCGATCTGGCCGTCGAAAAGCAGTCGGAATCCAGCCTCGTGGCGTCCGACCTGGTGGAAAATTTGAAATATGTATCGACCGATATAACAGAGTGTTATGTTACATGTGATAAAAAATATCAAAAAATATTTTGCCCATTAAGAAAAAGGTTGTATCTTTGCACCCGATTTCGAGAGAGAAATCGCCGTTAAAATAACAAACGGAACATTCCTCCTTAGCTCAGTTGGTTAGAGCACCTGACTGTTAATCAGGGGGTCGAAGGTTCAAGTCCTTCAGGGGGAGCAAGATAGCACTGATAATCAGTGCTTTATCTTTTTATGTACCCATTTTGTACCCAATTTGTACCCGAACAACAT
>ONYC01000149.1 GCA_900321975.1 uncultured Bacteroidales bacterium | reverse complement strand
CTTCGATCGTTCTTCGATAGTTCTTCGATTGTTCTTCGATCCGAATCGAAGAACAATCGAAGAACTATCGAAGAACGATCGAAGAACGATCGAAGAACGGTGGTAGTTGATAGGTAGAAGATAGGGGGAAGATGGGGTGAAAATTGGGTAATTTTATAACTAGACATAATAAAAGGCGCGTTTTTGCGTTAGGGAGGATAACGAAATAAATGAAAACCCCAAGCAATATGTTCAAGAAAGAGACTTATACCGCGCGGCGCGACCAGCTGCGCAAGGACATGGGCCACGGCCTGATTATCATTCCCGGCAACCACGAGGCCCCCTGCAACTACCGCGACAATACCTACTGGTTCCGTCAGGACAGCACGTTCCTCTATTTCTTCGGCCTCCAGCGCGAGGATATGGTGGGCGTTATCGACTGCGAGAGCGGCAAGGACTATATCTTTGCCAACGACTATGATATCGACGATATCATCTGGACAGGCCCCCTGCCGTCGGTCAAAGAGCTGGCCGCCAGCGTCGGAGTGAACCATACGGGCAATATGAAGGCCCTCCAGAAGCTCCTCGACGGCCGCACTTCGATGGGCCACGTGCACTATCTGCCCCCCTACCGCGCCGACATCCGTGCCGACCTCAGCGCCTGGCTCGGTATCAGCTACGACGCTGTCGACCGCTATGCTTCGCACGACCTGATTCTCGCCTGCGTCAAGCAGCGCAGCATCAAGAGCGCCGAAGAAATCCGCGAAATCGAGAAGGCCATCGCCACCGCCTACAACATGCACGTGGGTGCCATGAAGATGGCGATGCCCGGCCGCTACGAGTACGAGCTGGCCGGATTTATGGAAGGTGAAGCCTGGAAGGGCAACGGTCCCGTGAGCTTCCCCGTCATCATGACCATCCACGGCGAGACCCTCCACAATCACGGCCACAACAACAAGCTTGTCAAGGGCCGCATGCTGGTGATGGATGCCGGCTGCGAGACCCCGATGAACTACTGCTCCGACATCACCCGCTCGGTGCCTGTGGGGGGCAAGTTCGACGCCCGCCAGAAGGCCATCTACGAGATAGTGCTATCGGCCAACCTCGAGGCCGCCCGCGTAACCCGTCCGGGTATCACCTACAAGGAGGTCCACCAGGCCGCAAGCCGCAAGCTGGCAGAGGGTTACAAGGGTCTGGGAATCCTCAAGGGCAAGGTCGACGACATCGTTGAGAGCGGCGCCCACAGCCTGCTCATGCCTCACGGCCTGGGCCACATGATGGGCCTCGACGTGCACGATATGGAAAACTACGGCCAGATCAACGTCGGCTACGACAACGAGACCCGTCCCAGTAGCCAGTTCGGCCTCGGGAGCCTGCGTTGCGGCCGCAAACTGCAGCCGGGCTTCGTCATCACCGACGAGCCGGGTTGCTACTTCATCCCCGCCCTGATCGACAAATGGAAAGCCGAAGGCAAGTGCAAAGACTTCGTCAACTACCGCGAGCTCGAGAAGTGGAAAGACTTCGGCGGCATCCGCATCGAGGACGACGTGCTCGTCACCAAGACCGGCTCCCGTATTCTCGGCAAGCCCATCCCCAAGACCGTCAAGGAAATCGAAGAGACAATGGCCTCGTAGACGGCCTCACGACAGAAGTAGTCAAGTAGCCAGTAGTTAAGTAGTTAAGACAATACAGAATCCCCTTGGTGGTTTTGACATCGAGATTTGAGGATATTATTGCATGGCAGAAAGCACGTGTGTTTATCAATCACGTCTATAATGCTACCCGAAACTTTCCTCCGGAAGAACGGTTCGGACTGACATCACAGTTCCAACGGGCAGCAGTGTCTATTGCCGCCAATATTGCCGAAGGATACAAACGAATGGGTAAAGAAGACAAACTACGGTTTTACAACTACTCACAAGGAAGTCTTGAAGAATGCCGCTGCTACATTTATTTGTCCAACGACTTCAACTACATCACACCAGACGAAGCCGGCCAAATGATAGTTGAAATAGAAGAGACAAGCAAAGTACTAAATAGTTATATTATAGCAATAAAAAATAAACAGAAGTGGGAAGAATAAGCAGTCAGGCGATACCTTTGTCTTAACTACTTAACTACTTTCCTACTTAACTACCACATTAATATGACCGACGTAGAGATAGTGCTTGCCAATACCGGCGAGCGGATGAGGGTGCCGCAGGGTACCACAGCGGCCGAACTGGCCGAGAAGTATACAAAAGACTGTGCCGCCAAGGGCGAACCCCTGCGCTGGCCGGTGCTCGGAGCCCGCGTGAACAACCGGATCAAGCCGTTGCAGTACCACATCTACAACCCCAAGGTTGTCCAACTTATCGACATAACCGACCGTCTGGGATTCCGCATGTACCGCAACGCCCTGTGCTTCATGCTCTACACCGCTGTGCACGACTGCTATCCCAAGGCCACGCTCAGCTTCGACCACTCGTTGCAGAACGGTTTCTACTGCCGCATCGTGAGTGCCGTCGACGACTTCGAGCTGCCCGACCCGATGGAAGTGTGCCGCACGGTACGCGAGCGCATGATCGAGCTGCAGGAGCAGGATATCCCCTTCAGGGCCAAGACGATGCTGCTGAGCGACGCCATCGAGCTTATCCGTCCGCGACACATGCCGAAGACCCTCTATATCCTCGAGCACCTGAAACAGCTCTATATCGAGATGAACTTCCTCGGCGACACGGTGCATAAAATCAACGGCAAGCTGGCTCCCAGCACAGGATGCATCACCACATGGGACTTCCGCCAATATGAGGATGGCTACCTGCTGCTCTGCGCCGACCCCGAGCATCCCGACAAACTCTCGATATTCCAAAACACACCCAAGCTCTTCGCCATCTTCCGCGAGCACCACCAATGGGTCGACCTTATGCACACACAGACCGTGGGCGACTACAACCGCATCGTCTACAACGGTGGCGGGCAGCAATTGATACTGCTGGCCGAAGCCTTGCACGAGAAGAAATATGCCGAAATCGCCGAACAGGTGCGACAGAACAATGCCCGCATGGTGCTGCTGGCCGGTCCGTCGAGTTCGGGCAAGACCACCTCGTGCCGCCGTCTGAGCGTGCAGCTTGCGGTGCTGGGCTACGATGTGAACCAGCTTTCGCTCGACGACTACTTCCTCGGACGCGACCGCACCCCGAAGCTGCCCAACGGCGAATACGATTTCGAGAGCGTCGACGCACTTGACATACCGCTACTCAACGAGCACCTCAACGCCCTCTTCCGTGGCGAAGAGGTGAAGATACCCACCTACGACTTCATCAAAGGCGAGCCCCACTACACCGGCAAAACTCTGAAACTGGGGCCTCGCAGCGTCCTTGTGGTCGAAGGCATACATGCCCTGAACCCCAAGCTCACCGCCGAAATCGACGAGAGCCTCAAGTTCAAAGTCTATGTCAGTGCGCTGACCCAGCTGGGCATCGACGACCAGAACATCATCCACGGCACAGACAACCGCCTGGTGCGCCGCATAGTGCGCGACAACAACTTCCGCGGTTGGAACGCCCACGAAACCATCCGCCGATGGCCCGAAGTGGTGCGCGGCGAACGCAAGCACATATTCCCCTATCAGGAGAACGCCAACGTGATGTTCAACAGCGCGCTGCTTTACGAGCTGGGCGTGCTCAAACGCTATGCCGAACCGCTGCTGAAGCAGGTGCCGGAAAACTGCCCAGAATTCTCGATCGCCCAACAACTGCTCAACTTCTCCGAGCTGCTGCTGCCCATCGACGACAAGTTCATCCCCTACAACTCGATTATGCGCGAGTTCCTGGGAGGCAGCACATTCGAATACTAAGAAAGAGAAAAGCCTGCAAGGATAGCTTCCTTCAGGGAAGAACGGGATTATTTCCGTCGATGATTATCTGGGCGCGAAGGTAGACACCTTCGCGCTCTTTCATCTGAGCCTCGATGATGGGACGCAGATCGGTCTCGGGCAAGCCGTGCAGGAGCGGCCGCGGATTGCGCGAACGCAAGGCGCGGGCCACAATATCGTCCACACCCATACGCAGATATACAGCAATGCCGTGCTCGAGAATAAAGTCCATATTGCCACTGTGGCAGGGGGTTCCGCCGCCGGTGGCTATAACCACATTGTCGAGATCGGCGGTGGTGCGGAGTAGCTGAGTCTCCAACTGGCGGAAGGCTTTCTCGCCGAATTGGTTGAAGAAGCGGGGAACAGTATAGTGGTAGAGCTCCTCGAATGTGCGGTCGAGGTCCATAAAATCCATCCCCTTCTCGGCCGCCAGACGGCGCCCGAAGGTGGACTTGCCGGAATACATATAACCTACCAGATAGTACTTCATTGCATCAATTCCCTGGCGGTCTGGATGGCGGCGGAGGTTGGCGGGTCGCTGCTGAGCATGACTGCCACCTCGGTGAGGCGTTCGTCGGCAGCCAGCTCGCGGATGCGCGATACGGTGCTGTCGGCGGTGGTTTCTTTGTACACCTTGAGGTGCTGGGCGGCACGCGCGGCGATCTGCGGCAGATGGGTTATGGCCACCACCTGCATCCGCTCGGCCATACGGCACATTATCTTGCCCACAGCCACCGAAATATCGCCACTGACGCCGGTATCAATCTCGTCGAAGATGATTGTCGGCAGCAGGCTGTGGGATGTAAGCATACTCTTGATGGCTAACATCAGACGAGAAAGTTCGCCGCCGGAGGCCACTTTGGCCAGATCGCGCAGCTCGGCGCCGCGGTTGGCGTTGAACAGGAAGAGCACGCTGTCGTGCCCCATAGGGCCGTAGGTGTCGGAGGGCGTAAGTTCCACACTGAAGCGAGCTTCGGGCATACCGAGGTCGTGAAGTGTGGGCAGGATGTCTTTCGACATCTTTTCGCCGGCCTTGCGGCGCGAAGCAGTGAGGCGATCGGCCGCCGACTGAAGGGCGCCAAAGGCTTTGTCGACCTGCTCCATAAGGGCATGGATACGGTCGTCGAGGGTGGAAATAGACTGCAGCCGCTGGTCGAGGTCGTCGCGGATGGCTATCAGCTCGGCCACTGAAGACACTCCGTGCTTCTTCTGCAGACGATAGATAAGGCCCAGCCTGTCGTCGACTTCCTGCTGGCGTTCAGGACTGTAGGTTACAGCGTCGGCCGCCGTCTGCAGCTCGCGGTTGATATCGTCGAGCTCGATCAAGGCGGAATCCAGACGCGACATAAGACTTTCGGCAGCAGGATGATACTGGGCAATATGAGACAATGCCGACTTGCCCTGCCGCAACATCGGTAGGGCAGCCTGACCGCTGTCATTGTCCATCATTGCCGATGCTTCGGCCATACCTTCACGAACCGCCTCGGCGTGGGCCAGGAGCTGTGATTCCTGCTCCAACTGTTCCTGCTCGTCAACCTCAAGACGGGCATCGGAGAGTTCATCGAACTGGAACTGAAGGTAGTCCTGCTCTTTGCGGTTCTGCGCCTCTGTAGTGGTCAGTTGCTCGAGATCGCGTTTGAGCCGTGTATATTCACGATAGGCCTCGCGGTAGGCCTGCGGTGCAGAGGCATCCTTAGGCGCGGCAATAGTGTCGAGTAACGAGAGGCGGAAATGGCTGTCGGCCAGCGTGAGGGTTTGATGTTGGGAATGAATGTCGATGATATGCGGTGCCAATTGGCGGAGGAACGGCAACTGAACCGGTGTGTCGTTGGCGAAAGCACGGCTCTTGGCCGAGGGGAGAATCTCGCGGCGGAGGATAAGACGGTCGTCGTAATCAACATCAGCCTCTTGGAAAATGGGTTCCAGACCCAGGCCACTTATGTCGAACTGGGCTTCGACCACGCATTTGCGCTCCTTGTCGGCCAGCACCGCAGCATCGGCCCGCTGCCCCAGAAGCAACCCGAGTGCCCCGAGCATAATACTCTTACCTGCACCCGTCTCGCCCGTTATAGCAACGAACCCCGAGCCGAACCAGATGTCGCTCTCGCGGATAAGCGCATAGTTTTCAATATGCAACGTGTTCAACATAGGCTATTGCAACATTGGAATTACGCGGTTGAGGGCGTCGATAAATCTATCAACCTCACTGTGGGTATTGTAGACCGCGAAACTTGCACGGACGGTACCTGGGATACCATAACGGTCCATGACGGGTTGGGTGCAATGATGACCGGTACGAACAGCGATACCGAGCTGGTCTATGAGTGTGCCTACATCGTAGGGGTGCGCCTGCCCAACCAGGAACGATATTACAGAAGCCTTGCCTGGGGCAGTGCCGTATATGCGGACAGCAGGCAATTGAAGCAACTGCTGAGTGGCATACTGCAGAAGGTCTTCCTCATGGCTGGCTATATTTCCGACACCCACCTGCAGCATAAACTCGATAGCCTTGCCAAGTGCCACCACGTCGCCGACCGACGGGGTGCCGGCTTCGAACTTGTAAGGCAACTGGTTATATGTGGTCCGTTCGAAGGTAACGGTCTCTATCATCTCTCCCCCACCCTGATATGGAGGCAGCTCGCCAAGTATCTCTTCGCGGCCGTACATGACGCCCACTCCCATCGGGCCATACATTTTGTGGCCCGAAAAGCAGTAGAAGTCACACCCGATCTCCTGGACATCCACCTTCAGGTGAGCAACCGCCTGGGCACCGTCGACAAGCACCGGCACTCCATGGGCATGTGCAATCTCGACCATTCGGCGTACAGGATTGACTGTACCGAGTGTGTTGGACACGTGACACACGGCCACCAATCTGGTCTGCGGGGTGAAAAGACGTTCATAGGCGTCGACGTCAAGTACGCCTTCGTCGCTGAACGGTATGGGGCGGAGAGTCGCGCCAGCCAGCTGCCAAGGGACGATGTCCGAGTGATGCTCCATTCCGGAGACTATAACTTCGTCGCTACCTTTGAAGTATCGCTTGGCAAAACTTGATGCCACCAGGTTGATACTTTCGGTGGTACCACGGGTGAATACCACTTCATGGGCATGGCGCGCACCTATAAAGGATTGCACTTGCCGGCGCACAGCTTCATAGGCCTCGGTTGCAGCGGCGGCAAGATGGTAGGCTCCGCGGTGGATATTAGCGTTGCGTCGACGATAATAATCATCAAGCGCCTCGATAACCGAGAGTGGCTTTTGAGTGGTCGCGGCATTGTCAAGGTAGACCAACTGTCGGCCGTGCACCTCGACATCGAGCAGCGGAAACTTGGAACGGATATTTTCCTGTATCATTTGGCAGACTTGCGTTTCTTGATAAAATAACGAATCACGAAGAAGGCGATGACCAGCACCACCAAGGCTATGATGACATAACTGATCTCGTTGCTGTACTGCTCGACCACGGAAATGTCGCCAGCTTTGTGGGCCACGTAGCCCAACAGCGCCAGAATGAAGTTCCATGCTGCCGCACCGAGGGTGGTATACAGCATGAATGACCAGATATTCATCTTCGAAAGACCCGCCGGGATGGATATCAACTGCCGTATGACGGGGATGAAACGGCCGACGAGGGTGGAAACCGCCCCATGCTCATTGAAGTATACTTCTGCCTTCTCGATCTTCTCGCTCGAAAGCTGAAGCAGATGACCCAGCTTGCTGTTGGCAAAAGCATATATAATAGGGCGCCCCAGCCACCGCGAAAGATAGTAGTTGATCAAGGCTCCCAATAGTGCACCCAATGTGCCGAACAGCACCACAAGCCACCAACTCATACCGCTTTGGCTCTGCTCGTCAAGGGCAACATATACCGCGGGAGGTATCACCACCTCGGATGGGAAGGGGATAAACGAACTCTCAAGGGTCATAAGACCGCCCACTGCATAATAGTTCATATGGGCATCATACCAATGCAGCACATTGGCCACCCAGCCCGTCTTGGTTGTATCGACCGACTCGGCAACACCCGACGCTTGGGCGAAAGCACCGTTGCCGGCAAAGATGATGGCTGCCATTAGAGCCAAAAGGCATATTGTTTTTTTCATATAACGTTCTTATTGTTTCATTTAATACAGTTATGTCATGGGCACCAAAGGCCCCAACAAAGGATGTTCCATTATCTCGGGGCAGAGTTTGGCCAACTCTTCGGGAACTGTGTACGGGAGCACCTTGCGGGCACGATTGTAGCGATTAGTATAGAAATAGGCTGCAGCAAGATATGTGGTATAAAATGGGTCGTTGGGAAACGACTCTAAAGATTCTTCGGCGAACTGAATCATAATATCGTAGTTCTTCTGCCGGTAAAGATAATCGGTATACTCGCGGCAATGCTGCTCGGTGCATTGGGGGTTGATAACTAGCAGGTCATAGTAGCTGCCTGCTTTCTCCCAATCACCTTTGGCATCGTAGACCTTTGCCAATGCTGACTGCACATCGGCATTATCGGGTTCGATTCCTTCTGCCTTGCGGGCGGTCAACAGCGCCATCGGGAAATCGCCCAATATTATGTAATTCACCGCCATGCCTGCCATCGACGACGCATCGTCCTCCTTTATGGCAAGTGCTTTGGTATAATAGATGTTTGATGCCTCTGCATTACCATAGCGCTGGTAGAGCTGACCCAAGCGACGGTATGCCTCAATTTGGCTGTCGGTATTCTCTGCCATCTGGTGAAGTGTGCTGGCGGCATGCCCTATGTCGCCGGCCAGTTCGTAGGCATAGGCCAGTTCGGCATAAGTCTCGGCACTTTTGTTATCGATAGCAAGAGCATATTCGAATGAATCAATCGCCTTTTCCACTTGCGAGAGGTCGATATAAAGCAGCCCAAGGCAGAACCATCCTTCACGACTATAAGGATGCTGTTTGACATATTCTTCCATATGGCGACAACCTTCCTCACAGCATTGATGTTGCTCGCATGTATCCACGTAGTTGTAAAGAGTAGAAGTATCGTGATCGCGATTGGTGAGTGCCAACTCGTAATAATGGATTGCGGTTTCAAGATCGTCCTTCTTTACATATTCTTCGGCGATGTTGCCATAGATGCGGCCCACTTGCCATCCATCTGTCGATGCGGCAAGAAAGTGGTCGACAGCCTCGTCGGGGCGGTCCATGGCGCTATATACGACGCCAAGCGAATAGGCCAAATCGGTATTGTTCGGCTCTTTCTCGTGGAGGGCGAGCAATTGATTCAGTGCCGATTTGTATTGCTGGCGGGCAATGGCCACATGCGCACGACGTATCTTAACCTCAATACTGTCTGGATATAAATACTCGGCGAAACTGACTGCTGCCTCAAGTGGATCCATATCACCCACTTCAAGGTAATAGTCGATTATCATTTCCAGCTCGTCGACATCGAAGAACTGCATACCTCCTTTAAGCACAGTGCGCTCAAATTCAAGCACCAGGTCGCGTACTTCGTCGTCGAAACTGTCGAATCTGTCCTTTTTCATAGTTCATTTATAATCAGCACCTAGAAGGAGAACCTGATAGTCAAGCCTCCTTTGGTGGTGGAGTTGGGGTAAGCGTTAGAAATATATGGCGTATTGATATTGGTCTGGAAGAATGCCTTTACCGAAAGATATGTTGTGAGAGCATACTCGCCACTGATTTCAGCCATCCATACCTCGCTGCCCGACGACACCTGACCGCCGACTTCCGGATTATAGCTGTTTATCTTGCGGATATTGGTCATATTGCTGTTGTAGGTGAGGTTAAGCTGCAGAACAAGGTCGCTCTTGAGATTATAGGTCTGCTCGCCAAACTTGACCTGGAATTCAATATCCTTGAAACGGTAACCGCCACCGAAGGTGATTCCATCGCGAGTGGTCTCGGTCAACTGGTTGTTGCTGAACGAAAGAGCCAATGTGCGATTCTTTTGGAGTGAGAAATTGAACTGCAGACTATTCACCATATTCACCGACATACGAATCAACGGATTGAACTGCTCGTTCAATTGAACACCTTCCATACTCACCGGAGGTATATAATCGCCTGTGTTGTTGACCATCGACTCGTTGCCATAATCATAGCCTTCGATGCCCGAAAGAGCAGCATCGGTATAAAAATTACCGACACTGTAAGTGGATGAATACTTATGGGATATCGAGATATTGGTGAACCATTTCTTGAGCAGCGGTATCTTGCTCAAGCCATTGTAATTTATAGACCAGTTGGGCAAGGGCAGCCCCATGAACGGGGAGAAGCCATAAGTCGAGGGATCCTTGCCAAGATATGTTGAAAGGAATGACGTGAGCAACACCGTCTGCTGATTGGCGCTGTAACCAGCGGGATAATACTGGCCTAACATCGTATCAAGCACCATATTACTACTGTATGGGTCTGGATTGGCTGAAGCCAGACGCTCCGCCACAACAGGACGGTTGCTCAGGAACGACCAGAAGAGTTCGTCGGCATCACGGAACGCTGTAGACATACTCCATATTGTCGTAGTATATGAACCTGTCATAATATACGAAAGAGGGCCATCTACACGATCCCACTCGGAAAGGTACTTGTAGTAGTATTCCTCTCGTGTCGAGTAGTTTTGCGTGGCGTTGAGCTGTATCTTGAAGTCTCTTATCGGTTCGACTGTAGCCTGCATATTCATTGTTCGGTTTACCGTCATTTCATGTGGTGAATTGAACAGTGTATCGCGAGAAAGCAGGTCATAACGCAGCAAGTCGTTCACCACATTCTGATCATACCCAAGCACATATCCCGGACCTGGTGTCCAATAGTTTCTCGGATCAAGGCCAACCAATATAGGATCCCCCATATATCCCGGCAAGCGAGAACCAGTTGTAACATTATACTGTGCACTTATGTCCTTCACCCCTGTCAATATCCTCAAGCCGAAGTAGGCTACTTGCTTGAGGTTCTCAAGGAACTTGGCGTGCTTCAAACTGTCAGCCATCGCGGCCGAATCAGCTGCAGATAGTTTGATCTCCTGTTTCTTTGGTTTGGCCTTCGTGTCCGCCTTGCGGTTATTGTTTTGCCTCGGGGCATTAGCTTTCTTCAGCAGAGGAATCTTGTTATATAGCGTTGTCAGGCTTGCCGATGCCGAAGCTTGCATAGTGGTGGAGTTTTGCAACACACCGCCCATTGCTGCGAGAGCCTGGGTTGTCCCTTGGTAATTGAAAGTGGTACGATATGTCAGAGGCACCCTCAAGAAGTCCATATAAGGCAATTTACTTATTGGCAACTCATAGGTGGCATTGATTGTCTGCTGGAAATTCTGCATAGTACCGCCCGCCAATATCGATTGCCATATAGAATCACGCGCTGATTGCGTCTGTATCGGGCCGATAGGCTCGTCCACCCTTGCATTGGCTGATGCCGAATATTGGATATGGAATGTACGCGATAAGTCGTATTGCAAGCCATAGGTTCGCTGCCATGTAAACTGCTTGAAGTAAGTCGGCTTGAGAATCACCAATGCCGCACTCTTGTTCCGCAACATTGTTTCTTCATAATCACGATATACTTCTGTAGAGAAACTAAGGTTCTTGGGCTGATAGTAGAAGTTGATATCTTTGATAATCTTCCAGTTCTTTCCACTGAATAACTTGACTTTATCGAACGGTTTCACCGGTTTGGGCTGAAGCGCATAGTTGTAGTTGAACCCTCCTCGGTGCTGGTCTTTGGAATAATGCTCGGTTTCATCGTCCGACATTCGCTCACGACTGTATGCATACGAGAAGGAGAAATTTTCCAAATCATAGAAGTGTGGCTTCAACGCGCTCTTACCGACACGCTCCTTCCTTACATTCGACAGCGTGAGGTTGGTGGCTGACTTATGACGTTCCGTCATATCACGCACACTATCACGTTCGGCACGCGTGGCATAAGTGGCGAGGTCGTCGCGGAGCAGAACATCCGGATTGAGAGGATTATATTCAGGACTTCCTATCTCACGGTTGTAGTCGATATATAAAGGAATACGCATACCCCAATCCTCTGGCAGGAACTTACCCAACTCCATATCAAGAGTGGTCTGGAAAGCAAACGTATTCATCAACTCTTCTTTAATCAAAGGATCCTCAAGATTGCCGAAGTTGGCCGTAGTATATGCGCCATAGAGAGAAAGGTTTCCTACATCGGCCAGATTAGTACGGGCCAATGCCATTGCCGCCCATCCACCTTTATTAATATAATCCGTCAACCTTAACTCGTTAACCCATAGTATTGCTGATTTGGGCAGCATATTGTTGCCATCTGAGAGACTCTCCTTTTTGGGATTTCGCACACCGATCATAATAACCTTTACCTTCCCGAGGTTCGGGTTTCCAAGCACAGTGTATTTTTTCCCATCAATAATCTCGCTATACAGCAACGACGGCGAATATCCGCCATCACCAGAACGAATCTTGGTATTGCGGCGGGTTTTTACTGCAGTGAGTTCCTGAATATCCACGTCCACATTATTTCCCTCCGGCCAAATGGCATACGGATCGTCATACGATGTATACCATGGAGTGAATTGTAATGGCAATTCATATTCATAATAGTTGTTGGTATAGTCGCTACCCAGTCGAACAAACAGCGAAAGGTCTCCGTCTTGCATCTGGTCCGAGAGATATTTCTGCTCAGCATGGACAAACATCTTCATGTGGCCATAATAACGCAGGTCATAACTTGACGAGCGATAGATAGCGCGGGCATCACCCGACACCAAACCGTCCACATCCAGCGATACAGCCTGTTCGTTCAACTTGGTGTAACTATTGCCGGTCGTGTACCACTGCTCACGTTCGATTCCCGGAGGCAGCACATAAGGCACCGGTTGCCGCGAACCATTCTCCTCTATATTTACCGTTGAGATATTGAACGAAGTCTCGTCGGCCATTCCCGTGGGATAATCACCCGGTTGCAGCAACTCCTCGGAATATTTCCTCCATGTGGAATAAACCAAATCCAATGTGGCAAAACGCAGTATTATTGGCTCGTCGAACTGACTGAGGAACATTCGCATGAAGCGTATTGACTGGTATCCATTGATATTACCAACCTTCTGGTCTGGCTCACGAATCGGTATGCGGAACTGATACCACTTACATGTGGTATACTCTCCGTTCTCGAGCTGTACATTATGTGCTTCTTGGATATCGACAATATGATTCTGGCCAATAACCATATTTTCGGGGCTGAGATCTATGACATACTGGTAGTAGTTCTCTGCCTCGCTGAGAGTGTTGTCCTTATTGATATCCTCGACATTGGGATATGCCGATGCCGAAGTCAAGTATTCCTCCGAATTATTACTCTCAACACTGGAGTTACCTTCTGGGTTGTTGAAGTATTTATATCGATCGTTGATCTTTACATCGTTCTCATCGTAGTAAGAACTGCGATAGTAAAGGAAGTCATCGCCCGACGGGTCGGCCATCGACATTTGGTATGCAATGCTTTGTGTTCCGAAACGCATGGCAATATCGTCGAGGAATGTGGCGAAGAACGACTGCTCGTCCGTCAATCCGTTTGTAGATCCAAGACCGTCATATCCGATATCCTGATACATACGCGAATCTTCGTCATTGTCAAAAGCATTGACTATTGGTTGCGTATTTGGCACACGTCCCCAGATTGTAGTATCCACACCTATCACATGATCCGATGTCGGAAGACCGTTTTCGAACGCCTTGCGCCCGTCGCGAAGAATATCCTCGCTGATATCTCCCAGATTGATATAGAGTTTGCCACCGCTATGGTTAGGATTCTTTATAAAGGGATCCATTACCCAGAATTCGATGGTTTCGATATTCTGCGTCTCGAAGTCTGTATAATCCAGTTTGCGCATTATACCACCCCAACGCGACGACGGATTGAGCAATTTGCCATCAGCATCGATACCGGCGCTATACGCCGAGGGTGATATATCATAGTTGTATGGTCCACGTTCTTCGGGATAGTAAGCCAGATTAAGTTCGAAAAGCTGAGTGGGTTGTCCCGACTGCAACTCTTTATTGGGGAAAACCTCGCGCTCGTATACACGGCGTGAATACGGATCTGATAGATCGTCAACTGTTATGTTCGACGGACGTGTACCCCTTTCATAGAAATCCTTGCTGATACGATACCACGCTATCTTTGCCCTGTTGAAACCATAGGCCAGCCCAGAACCCGGAGCCGATTCCGGGAACATCGGCAACGGCGAACGATAGTCCTGCGGAGTGCTAGCCAAGAACCACGACGACACGCCCTTCAAATCAATGCTGCTCTCAGCACCCTCGAAGTCATCCACATACGACACACTACCTTCTTTCGAACCCGTACTGCTCATACCCGGTATGAAATGAGCAAACTCGGCGGTAAGGCTGAGGTTCGACGGAGCTTTGGTATCAATGCCGGGGAGCATATCGACCAACTTGGTGATATACGGCACCTCATGACTATATTTCAAATCCAGACCCCAGATGCTGTTCGATGTAGGTTCGTCGCCGAAGTTATTCTTCTGTGTCATCGGCTTCTCGTGGAGATTCATAAAGGTGGCGCCGATATTGAAATTGGGGTCGAACTCATAGTTGATATGCAGACCTAGCATACGCTTTGTGGTCATACTGAACGAGTTGTTCTCACTACTCACACTGATTGGAGTATTCGACGAAAGGATACTTTCGTTGATAATCCGGACGGTACCCATTGTGTAATCAACCGTATAGTCGACATTCTCGATCAGCGGCATACCTCCAGCGGTTACCGTAACCGATCCCGGAGTAACACTATAACCCAACGATATCTCGCCGCTCACAGTCGAAGTATAGTAGCCTTCCAGATAGAACTTGTTGCGGTCGGCATATTGCTGCGCCAGAGCCTGCGTCATTGTATATAGCGAGTCGAAGCAGAACTGGTTGGCGAATGCATCGTCGCCAAGTATTGTGCGCAAGTCTTTACCAAAAGGCTCGACATAGGGGAAGAATATGCGGCCCGTCGATGCCTGTATCGTACCGCCCTTGAAAGCCGCCGAGTCGAACCAGTCGAACACTCCGTCGGCATAGTAATAACTCTGCGAAGCATCCATCCTATCCAGGCCGAACACCTCGACCAGCGGCATACCTTGTTTCGGTCCTTCGGTGAAGAATCCTATACCAACACCTCCTTCGGGATTCTCATAGAGAATATTCAAACGGAAGCCGTCGCGGCTCAACTGACTGCTCTTGAGGAAGTATACGTTCTTCATCATCAGGCGCCAGAGCGGCCCGTGGGTATCGGTAGCCGTACCTTTGAGGAGTTTTACGATGAGTGTGTTGGGGTCGTTCACACCATCGGTGGTAAGTTCACCGACCTGATACACCGTAGTGTCGCCAATCACTTGATATTGAAATGCGACAGCAAGCACCTGGTCGTTAGCCAACGGCTGGTTAAGGCTGATAAATCCCAGCTGACTGTTGAAGGTATACTCATTGCTATTCAGGAGCCTAGCGCTCTGCACCTTCTCATAGTCTGTACCCGATGTCATTCCCAGACCCTGCATATAACTGGTAACCGAGTTGATATCACGCACGGCAGCTGTATTTATGAGCTGTAGTATATCATTGCTCCGGTTCGACGGCATCGTCGGCCCGACTCCTATCACTCTCTGATTCGACGGATTTTTCTCACCCAGATCGGTCAATGCCAAGATATTGCGGTTTTGCGTGACAGCAGCGCCAACATTGGTACGCCACACTTCGAGACGGATAATCTTGATATTCGAGTTCACCACCGGCAAGGTGGACATTGCACGGTTGTAATTGTCATAGAAATACTGAGCCAGGAAATAGTGTCTGTTTTCTTCATATTCATCGGCTCTTATTTCAAACTCATGGCTGCTGGCGCCCCCTTTCACCTGCAGATTCTCGGTCGAAGTCTCTTTCTCGCTAACAACGGCGTCGACAGTCAGTTTGCCGAATTTCATCTTGGCATGAACACCCATAAGCTGCTGACTTCCCTGGATAAGAGTTGTCTGCAGCGGGAACGAAATATCCGCAACCTCGAGCAACTGTAGTATATCGTCCTCTTTGCCCTCATATTTGATTTTCTTCTTGTTCTCGAAATCGAATGTTGCCTTGGTGTTTTCGTTGAGGTCGAACTCTATAAGGTCGCCAATCTTGGCGTGCAGATTCACCTGGAGGTTCTCATCGAAGTCGAATGTCCATACACTACGTTCGCTTTCATCCATTTGCGGATTCTTGCGATAATTGTTGATCATCTGGAAGGTGAGTTCGGCGCTTCCGCTGGGATCAATGTCAAGCAACGGCTTGCCGTCCAGGATGTCGAGTTTCTGGGTAATCTGATTAAAACCAGGAATCTTGTCCAGCAGACCGCCGCCCGCATTATCAAGCACGGTGCCCTCACTCTTCTCGTTCCAGTATTTTTGCATCAACTGGTCCATTTGCCAATCCTGATACTGCTCGAACGTCATATATTCACGTCCGATCACATGGTCGCCGACCTTGGTTACTCGCTCATACTGACGGGTGTCCGGATTATACTCCACTGTAGTCTTCACCGATCCGGGAGTGTATCCGCTTCCCATCTGGATGAAGCCGACACTATCGCTCTGCCCCCACGCCGCACCGCATAGGGCCATCAACAGTGTCAATATGAGTATATATCGCGTTTTCACCTTTTGCACTTTAACTATTTATAAACGCGAAATGCCACCAATTATTGTTGCTTATATAATATTTTTATAAATAAAATCTTGCCTTCCATAATGGAGCAAGCCGCTTTTCTCAGAAGTTCCTGCGAAAAGCGGCTTATTGATATCGGAAGTCCTTGTCTACCTGATCACAACAACACGTCTGGCCGGTGAATCTCCTATCTTCACCAGATATACACCTGAGGCCGGGATAACAACGGCATAACGCCCTTCTGAAGCGCTGCCAGTATGTCTCGCAAGCTTGCGTCCTATGGCGTCGAATACAATTACTGACGGCAAGCCTGATCCGTCCACACTTTCTATCACCAACTGACCATCGTGCTGGTAAACCTTTGCATCACCCGTCGACCAAGCATCGTCTATGCCGTTCTCAGGGACATATATGGTATCATAGATAATGACGGTATCATATACATACACAGTATCATATACATACACAGTATCGGTCGAATACAAAGTATCTACCGTTACCGAGTATATTGTATCAATCGACACTATTGTTTCATAGATTGTGTCATATATATACGTTTCTATTGTCATCGTATCATGGACAGGCACCTCGACTGGCATCATTATCGTGTCATAAACCGTCAATGTGTCATATTCCACCTCAACAACATAGGCAGTATCGTGGATATACTGCACATTGTAGATTGTGTCGTATAACGTCAAATAGGTTGTATCATAAACAAACTGGGTGATATAAATCGTATCACGCACACCAACATACATCGTATCATAAACATAATCAACCATATGCACCGTATCATAAATAGCAACATAGCTAGTATCGTGGATATTTATATACGCAGTGTCGACAAGCGTGATATATGCCGTATCATGGAGTGTAACCGCGACATACGTAGTGTCATGCACTATTATGTAATTGGTATCGTAAACAGGCACATACGCAGTATCGTGAACCGGCACATAGCTGGTATCGTGCACTTGCACGTATGTGGTATCATGCTGGGTGATGTATGTGGTATCGTGAACCATAGTGCCGCCGCCTTGAGAAAGCGTAGCCGTCAGGTTCACAGCACTGTTTACCACCAGCTGGCGCGGGTTCAGAGTATTGCCGTCGTTCCAACGTACAAAGGCATAACCGGCATCGGGAAACACGCCGACTGTGGCTGTTTCTCCTTGCTGATAAGTACCTGCACCCGATGCAGTTCCGTGCGTTGCATTGACGCTCACCAAATAGCTCGGTATCGGTCGCGGGAGCGATATCTCGTCGACCCAGGCACAATCGGAATAACTATTGACACTACCATCCTTTGAGTAAGTGAACTTCAATATATGGTCGCCAGCCGTCACAAGATAGGCCGCACGCGTCCAATCCACCTGACCCGACGAAACCACTTTCTCAACCCCGTCGATATAGAAGTGGAACTTGTCGTAATTGGCTTCCGACGACACTTTATACCAGAAACTTACACTGTCGGCCGTAGCCGCGTTGATTGATATGCTCATCTCCGAAGTCTGGTTGCTGCCCAACGAGCTGTAGGAACGGGCACACGAATTGCCGACTGCAGCCGAACCTGTGCTTATCTGCCACGGGTAATCTCCTTGTAGCCAGCCTCCCATCGTGAACCCCCCTTCGAAAGTCTCGGTAATAAGCTCTCCAATATAAATCTCCAGCGTCTCCGAGACATTAGCCGTACCGCTAAGAGTGAGATAAACCGGTACTGTGGTTCCCTGGGACATTGAAGCTGCTGCCGAAAGCGTTACCTGACGTGTGACACTACCTCCCGCGGCAACGGTAAAGCTGCTGCTCGAGGTGTTGGCTACAAGCTGCGACGAACCGGTAGTAGCAGTCAGACGTGTCGAACTCAGCGTAGCATGACCGTTGTTGGTCATCGTTACGTTCAGAACCAGCGAGCTGCCAGGCATCACGTTGAGCGCCCCCTCGGCGACGCTGATTTCCATTGCTGGTGCATTGATCGTGAACGGAGTACTTGCTTCAACAGCCGCGCTGCATCCCGTCCATGCGGTGCTCGTGGTGATAGAGGCAACACTCTGGTCGGTAGCCTGCGCGGCCACAGTCGCGATAACGTTGCTGATGGTTACGGTGTCGCCTGCTGCAATATTTCCAACCGACACACTGCTCCTATTGAGCGTCATCGACGAATTGCCGACCGATAGAGCCACCACTACATTGCGCGCAATGCTGTTACCGAGGTTGGCCACCTTGATAGCGAGAGGCACCGATGTACCCACATTCATGGCTGCGGTTGCCACCACCGAAGTGACGGCGGCATAAGGACCAGATGCAGGCACTACCGACAGGCTTTTGAAAGCCATGCGGTACTGTTGTGCCGAGGCGGCTATCTCGTAACCGCCCACAGGCATACCCGAAGGCAGGGTGAGGGTTATCTGCCCCGAAGCATTGGCAAAGCCCGATGCCTTGAGCGTGCGGGTGGCAGTATCTGTAATGGCCACATAGGCGTATGGTGCTGCCGTGATACTGATTGTCGATGTGCCTGCCGGAATCGACGAAGCGGCCGTGAGCGTCATCGCCGGTGCCTGCGTCAGATAGGGCATCAGCGACGGATCGCCCATCAGGTGGTAGATTTCCCAATAGTAGTATTTATAGCTCGACGAAGAGCTCTCGACGGCCATATTACCCTGGTATACAACCTCTCCCTGGGTCTTAACCCACTGACTGTAAGCCTCGTTATGGGTGTGGCACAGACGGTCGTAAACACCGAGGTTCGAACTGTTGTATGCCATCGACATTGTGGGGCTTATACCGCTGCGCAAACCGACCGCCCAATAGAAGTCTTCGTTCCAGTAGGTGCTGTTGCTACCACCAATATAACCCACAGCACCACAATAATTACCTTTGCGCAATACCGACTCACCCAGACAGGTGGCGGTCTCGAACTTGTTGGTCAAACAGCAGTTGCCGATCATAATACCGAACTTTTGCGTATTCGTCATCGATGCAGCATGGCTGGTGGTGAAGTTGGGGGTACCCCAGCTTGTGGCACTTCCATGGGCTGAATAGTTGATCAATCCCGCACCTTGGTTATAGTAGTTGCGCACTGTGGCCGAATTCGACGAGGCGCTGCTGCCTATGGTTACGTTCGAGCCAGCGGGTACAATCGAGGTATTGTTCTTGAAATACATCACCTGGCTCCAACCGCGGCTGCCATTGATATAGTTTACGATGGCATAATCCATTGCCGGGTCGGCACGGGTATAACCGTAGTCGCCGCTGCTGCCGCCATCCACACCCGCCACCATGACGGCCCTGTCGAGGAAACTCGGGTCGGCGAAAGTGTACTGCTCGTACATCAGCGTCTTCTCAATCTGCGGAGTCAACTGACTGACATTCTGTGCCGAGAAGCGTCCGTAGTAGCAGTCGGGAATATGGTCGCCACTTGTCCACGAAGCATAGTAGAGGTCGGTGATATGGTCCGACGACGGCGACGTCACCTGCGCCGAGAAGGCTGGAATCTGGTCGTGGTCGCCCACAATCAGCAGGTAAGTCGGTGCCGGAGAGGCCGTAGTGGCTCCAGTGTATTGGCTCAGGATATACGACTGGATGGCAGTCGATGTGGTACCCACGCCGGCATCGTCGGTATAGACAATATCGGTGATGAATCCTTTGCGGCGTTTCCATTGCACAAACCCGTCGAGCTGGCCACGGAACATGCTGTGCGCCACGATAAGATAGCGTACCGGAGCCGAAGTGCGTACCGTCTTAGGGTAGAGATTGTTGAGCACTTGCGCCCCACTGTTGAAGGCTGGCGTGTGATATCGCTCGAACATTGCGAGTGTACCTTCGCGGTCGGCTCCGCGATAACGGACCGTGACTATGGCTTTGCGGCACACTATCAGGCGGCCGCTCACCGGATTGTAGCGCATCGGCGAGAACTGGATGCGGGCCAGACGCCTGTCTCGAGCTATACCCACAGGCTCAATGTAGGCTGGCACGGTGCCGTAATACTCGTCGGCCGAGTAGATTGCGCTGTTATACGACAACTCGAACGGCCCTATATCGCTTTTGCTGCGCGACGGCTGCACAGGAGCCACCTGGGTGCTGACAGCAATAGTGTCGTACTCGGCAGCGGAAATCTCGACGTCGAAACCGTCGCATAGCGGCACCTCGACAAGGTACGAGAACAGCGGCAGATCAGGAGCCCCCACTTCGGCCGAAGGAATGCACCCTTCGGCACTCAGATTCATAAACTGACGTCCGTCGAGGGTTGTCTTCTCCATTGTTACACCAGCGACGTTGAACGACACCTGGAGGGAGCCGAAATCGTCGCGTAGCACCTGCTGCGAACTGGCGACATACACCAAGCCGGACAGTAGTGCTGCAAGTATCAGTCGTTTCATATTCATAAGCGTTTAAGGCCTTCCTTGATGATATCCTCGACGGTCATAGGAGTACCGTCGGCATTGTTCCAGTCCTGGCTGGTGAGCAGTTTCTCCACCGCCTGCTTGGGGAAGCCCAGCATCTGGAGGGCAGAGATAGCCTCATCGCGTGCGGGATTGCTTTGTACACCAGGCATTACCACGCTTGCAGCCCCTACCTTGTCGGCCAGTTCGAGCACAATGCGTTGCGCGGTTTTGGCCCCGATACCTTTCACACGCTGCACTTTCTTGACATCCTGAGTCTGGATGGCGGCACGCAACTCGTCGACGGTGAGCGACGAGAGCATCATACGCGCCGTCTGGTTACCGACTCCGTTGACACCCACCAAGATACGGAACATCTCGCGCTCGGCCATATCGTAGAAGCCGAAGAGTTGCTGCGCATCTTCACGCACCACATGATGGGCATAGAGTTTCACATTGTCGGCCGGCACATTGCGTAGCGCCTCGTAGGTGTTGAGGGTGATTTCGAGCAGATAGCCCACTCCGCCACAGTCGATAACGGCTTGAGTTGGCTCAAGATTGGCCAGACGGCCCTGAAAGTATTCGTACATATTATCCTAATTTTCAAATTGATAACCAATACCGGCAGCCGGACTGCCATCTTGCAGATGGTAGTCGTTCTCGTCGGGGTCGACAAAGAGGGGATCAACATCCCACTCGCCGCCCTTCACGATGCTGTGGATGAAGCGGCTGCTATAGGCGGCCTCATCCACCTGCTGCTCGAGCAGCTCGGTGTCAGGATAGGTGCCCCAGATAATACAGTCGGTGAAATCGGCCCGCACCAGGTCGCGAGGGATAATCACGTTGCCCACAGCCACATAGCAGTTCTGCAATACCACCGTAGGGTTCTGACGGCCACCATAACGCCAATAGCCTCCGAAAGTGCTCGAGGTGAAGCTGTAGTCGCCTCCTGCACGCAGCCACAAAGCCGCCGTACCGCACTGGTAGACAAGCAGGTTGTTGCCCACAATCCTTGCCCCCTGGGCCTGGATACCGGTATACGACATGTGCCGCAATTCGGTGTTGCTCACCATGAGCGTCGGGTTGGGACCCACATTGGTGTCGACCACCAATCCGAAACAGCCCTTCTCGATAACAGCGTGGTCGATTACGTTGTCCTTAGAACCGGCCGAAAGCCATATCTGGCCCCATTGGCCGGGAAGGAACGAATACCAGCCGTCTTTGCGCACCGAGGTGAAAAGCACCGGCTGTTCGGCGGTCCCGCGAACGTCGAGTGTGGCGCTGTCGTAAACCCAGAGGACGGCGTCGTTGTAGAAATAGAGTTCGTCGCCGGCTGTGAGGTTCAGCGTGTTGCGCGAATCGACGACAGCATAGCCGATAATCACATGCGGCATATCGTGCCGCCAGTTGGCGCAGTCGATGACGCTATAGGCATAGGGGTTCCCGTAGGCGTCGAGGGGATAGGTTCCGTCGGCGTAGTGCAGGGTGTCGGTTGGCAGGTGGTAGACGGCGTTGCGGCCCCAGGCCGAAAGGGGAAGCCGCTGCCCGTTGCTGAAAGCAATCGCATCCTCGACCACAAAGGGCGAAGTCTGGTCGTTGGGGTTGATATTGGCTTGGACAAAGATGAAGATGCTGTCGCCAGCCATAATCTCGATATTGCGCGCCACCATCGAAGTGTCGCCGTCGACATTGATGCGGAAGCGGCTGGCGCGTCCGCCCTCGAGGGTAACCTGCGAGAGCAGCACATCACGGCTCGTACGGTTGTAGACAACCACCATCTTCGTCGGGGTGGCAACGGTTGTGAATACGGTGTCGAAACTGACGGTGTCGGCCGAGAAGGCAAGCACCGCCTCGTTCTCGTCGGCATACCCCTCGGGGGTGCACGAATAGAACGAGAACTGCAGGAGCAGAACCGAGACAACCGCCGCCAAGAGAACCTTCTTCTTCATCGTCCAACCTATTACATTCCTGCGTTTCGACCGCCGGCTTATTTTGTGTAGATTCCGAATATCTCCTCAAGCCGCTTGCTGCACACGGGGCAGTAGGGGGCGTAGTCGCGCATCATGCAATGCATCACAGGGCGGTAGACCCCTTTGGCCGAATAGCCGGCACCCTCGTAGACACCCAGCGGGCCGCATTCCGACTTGGGGACGTCGTTGTTGTCGGGCGTCGGTACGGGTGTGCCTTTGGGCAGCATCGACTTCCATTTGGCATCGAAATTCTTGAGGTTGGTGATATTCGGCTCGTGGGGCTCGTAGCTGGTGCGGTGGAGACCCGAATAGCTTATGTCCTCGTCGACATACTCGTCGGCCAGCCCGCCGAACGAGTGGCCGAACTCGTGCGGCAGCACATATTCGGCCATACGGTGCATCGACGTGACGGCATAGAAGTTGTAGATAGCGCCGCCGCCGTAGGTTTCGTCGTTCACCATCACGATGATATAGTCGCACGGGGTAGTGCCGATACGGTCGTGCAGCTTCCAGAGGTCGAAAGTCATCAGATAGCGGTCGATGCCGAAGGTGTTGAAATTGGCGCCCACGTCGGCCTTCACACCGTAGATATTGAAGTCGTTACGGTGGCTCTTGAAGGGCTCCTGCGAGAAGAGGACCTCCTTCATGCGGTAGTAGTCGATATTGAGCTTCTGGGGCGACTCGCCGTCATAACCCTGTGCCACGATCACCACATCCACCTTGTGGGCCGGCTCGCCGTGAATCTCGAGGTCGCGCGACTCGCCGATATGGTAGTTGTAGCCGAGATCGGCCCCTTCAGGGTCGAAGTCCACAACCGTCTGGTCGACAAACTGCTGGTCGGCTCCGCGACGCTGCAGGGCTATCTTCACCGCACCCTTGGGCATCGGGAGCAGGTGGGTCTCCTCGAAAGCGCGGCGCTCCTTCTGTGCCTGCGGTGTGCCGCGATACTCGCGGTAGAGGTTGCTGTAGCAACGCGAATAGATGTCGCTGCCGCTCTTCGCGTCGCGCATCACCACTCGGTAGTCGCCATTGTCGAACGGGTCGAGCATCACCGTGCGCGAACCGTGCCAGTAGGCCGAGCGGTCGAGCCAGCGGCTCACCCACACGGTGTCGTTGTTGGCGTCGCCCTCGCGGGTGCAGTCGATGCGGAGCGTGCCGCCGGTAAAGTATTTGTTGAACTTAACCTTCTGGGCCACAGCCTGCGGCACCAGCAAGGCAACCATCATAAATGCGATAATCCTAGTCTTCATAGTAGGTTAATAACGCCATTTTTATAATAATATTGTCCCTCCGGGCAAAAAAATCCGCCGATTTGTAACTCGCTCAAACAACGTATCTTCACCCTATCCTCTACCTATCAACTACCACCGTTCTTCGATTGTTCTTCGATCGTTCTTCGATCGTTCTTCGATTGTTCT
>ONYC01000192.1 GCA_900321975.1 uncultured Bacteroidales bacterium | reverse complement strand
CACTGGTCGCCAAGCAACAGACTGTCGCACTGCGAGTAGTTCCTCGCATTGTCAGCTCCCTTGCCTATCTGCACCAGACCGCGGTAGCTGTTGTGGCTCTTGCCTGCCGATATACCCTTGGACATTATGGTCGAGTGGGTATTTTTGCCCACATGTATCATCTTGGTGCCAGTGTCGGCCTGCTGGTAGTTGTTTGTGACAGCAACCGAGTAGAACTCCGCCGTCGAGTCGTCGCCCTGCAGTATGCAGCTGGGATACTTCCAGGTGACGGCGCTGCCGGTCTCGACCTGAGTCCACGAGAGTTTGGCGTGCGAGCCCTTACAGATACCGCGCTTGGTGACGAAGTTATATATGCCACCCTTGCCATCTTTGTCGCCTGGATACCAGTTCTGTACTGTGCTGTACTTAACCTCGGCATCCTTCATGACGACAATCTCCACGATGGCGGCATGCAGCTGATTTTCGTCGCGCTGCGGTGCGGTGCAACCTTCCATGTATGAGACGTATGCACCTTCGTCGGCCACTATCAGAGTGCGCTCAAACTGGCCTGTGCCTTTGGCATTGATGCGGAAGTAACTGGAGAGCTCCATAGGGCATCGCACTCCCTTGGGGATATAGCAGAACGAGCCATCGCTGAACACGGCGCTGTTCAACGCGGCGAAGAAGTTGTCGGTCGACGGTACCACCGAGCCTAAGTACTTGCGAACCAGGTCGGGATGTTTCTGCACAGCCTCGCTGATGGGCATAAAGATGATGCCCTTCTCCTCGAGGGCCTTCTGCGAGGTGGTCTTCACGCTCACCGAATCCATGATGGCATCGTATGCAACGCCAGCCAAGGCTTCTCTTTCACGCAGCGGGATGCCAAGCTTGTCGAAAGTGGCAAGCAGCTCGGGATCTACCTCGTCCATGCTCTTCTTTTTCTCCTGCTTAGGGGCGGCGAAGTAGATGATGTCCTGGTAGTTTGGTGTCTCGTATTCAAGATGAGCCCAGTCGGGTTCCTTCATCTTCTGCCAGCGGCGGAATGCCTCGAGGCGGAACTCGAGGAGCCACTCCGGCTCGCCCTTCTTCTGCGAGATAAGGCGCACCACCTCCTCGTCCAGACCCTTGCGGATGGTGTCGGTGGCAATATCAGTAGTGAAACCAAACTCGTATTCTTTGTTGGTAACTTCTTGGATTATATCTTTTTCAGTGTCTTCCATTGTGATAAATGCACATTAATTCCGCTGCAAAGATACAAAAAAAGTCCGACATACAGCCGGACTTTTTATATCTATTTCTAAAAAGTTTTCCACCACTTGACAACGCCTGCGGTATCGGCCTGCTGCCAAGTGCCGTCGGGCCCTCGGCGGAAAAGGCCCTCCTTGTCCAACGGAGCCGAAAGGCATTTGCTTTCGAAATCAATGGTATCACTAAGTCGGATATAGGCGTAGCCTTTCATTTTACAGAAGTACTCCTCAGGTTGCTCATTTTCGATAAGTATCTCGAAGGGTACATTGTGCAAGTCATACAAGAGAAATCTCTGTCGCGAGAACCTCGCTATCCGGTCCGACATCGTAGCCACAAGGTATTTTGTGTCTTGCATTCTTTGGGGTTGGGGAAGCAAGAGTCTTATATGAGGCAGACTCCAAATCCCGTTCCAGCTCGAGAAGTCCAGATTGTCTATCGTTGTTGTGTCGTTTGGGTCATATTCACGGTAATGCACCCCAAAATCGTTGATTTTCTGCACCCAATAAACGTCTGGCATGAAAGCCGTCAGAGGATAGGCATTGCGGAATTCGCCAAGCAGTGTACGACAGGAGGGCAATTGACGGGAGAACATCGCGGTGTCGCCAAGTTCCACAGCGTGGCAGATGCTGTCCATTACCGCCACCAGCCTTCCCGTACGGCAGTTCTTGTTGGGCGACCATGTGCGGCCGTATCTGCCCCATGAGTGGAAATAATATGCCACGCCGTCGCAGCCAGAGGCCTCGCCGTTGAAATAGGTGGCCGTCTCGTTGGCAGCTTTAACAAGGTTGTATATCAGAGAGCAGGCATCGGCCTTCACGTCAAGCCGGTAGGTTTCTATCTTGACATCGTGATATTTGTGACTCTTGTCCCATTTGTCGCGTTTGGGGCGTTTCCCGTTCCTCCTGCGGTAATTGTCGTTGTACCAGAGGTTTTCCGTGGCACGTTTCAGTACAAGTCTGGATTGTGAAGAATATCTGCCGTTCACTATTGAGAGCGCATATTCAGGCGTGAACGACGGGCGGCACATATAGAATGCATCGGAGTTGTAATCCACCAGTTTCTCTCTGCATGCTATGTCGTAGTATCCATCCCATGCGTCAGGCTGTAACAAATCCTGTGCCGATGCTGCAGTTGCCGACATGGCGATAGAAAGGATGATATATTTTAATTTTTGCATAATCGTGTGGTTAATATCCTATGGGCAGTTCCAGCCAGCGGTACCAGTGGCCCTCCTGGCGGGTGTATATCCATGTCGGTGGGTCCCAGATGCCCACATACGGGTCTTTCATGCAGCGGAACGTGCGCTTGCGGCCCGTAGGCTTGAACCAAGGGGCGCCCAATTCGTTGGTATTTAGGTAAAAGATCACGCCACGATATACCGTATAGCCGTTAGCCCTGTTGTCGGCCTTGCCGTGATAGGAGGTGTTGACCCACACCTTCACCAAGGGTTTATCGAGCTGGAATTTTGGAGCTTTACGGTCGAGCGGCAACGGCAGCGGTTTAAGTGAGGTGTCATGTAGGTGGTAGCTGTACAGGTCGTAGAGGTAGTCCTGCCAAGTGCCGTATTCATTGCGCGATACGGTGTCAACGCAGGGCTGAATGGCAAGCTTAAGGTTGCAGGCGGTACCCTTGCGCATCCGTTCGGGCTTGTAGTCGAAGTCGTACATGTGTTCCTTGCACTCCACCACGCGGTCGAGCATCCGCTTGAGGCCGCGGTCGACAACTTTGTACTCCATCAGTTCCACCTGAGCATCGGTCCCAGCTCCAACTGCCGCCACTATGCTATCTACGTTGATAGATTCAAGTGTCGGGGTACCCACCACTTCAACCTCTGTCCATGTTCCACCTCGCTCCATGTCGATGTTGCATGCGGTGAACCCTGTTGGCTTCACCATCACTCCATTGCGCCTCGCCGCGAGATACCCCACGCATGGCTCCGCCACAATGTCGTACCGGCCTGAGTCGACAGTCTTCATGGTATATACCCCGTCGAAATCGGTTTCCACAGTTTTTATTCTCTCTCCGTCGTGCAATAATAATACTTTCACAAACGGCAATGGCTCGCGCGTCTCGGCATCGCATACGGTACCCTTGATGCACCCTTGCGCCGATGCCGACATAAAAGCCGGTAGCATAAGTATCAGTATTGCGAGACGTTTCATTGCATGTTGTTTTTCAGTTTGCGGTTGATCCAGATGGCGTAAGGGACGGCGAGGATGAAGGTGAGGGCGTCGGCTACTGCTTGTGCCATCTGCACTCCTTGCAGGCCGAGGGCAAGTGGCAGGAGCAGCAGGGCGGGTAGGAAGAAGAGACCGTTGCGGGTGATGCTCAGCAGGGTGGCGGGGCCGGTCATGCGGATGTTCTGGAAGAGCATGCCGGTGGCGGTGAACAGGGCCACCAGCGGGAAGGCGGCGCATTGCCAGCGCAACGTGGTTGCACCTATCGCTATCAGAGCTGGATCTTCGGAACGGAACAGAGCAACTATCTGGGGGGCAAAGGCAAATCCTGCTGCCGAGATGACCAGCAGGAATGCTGTGCCCACACAGCTGGCGAAAAGCCACGACTCGCGCACACGGTCGTATTTCTTTGCACCGTAGTTGTAGCCGCATACGGGCTGGAACCCTTGGCAGAAGCCCAATACCACGCTGAAGGCGAACATCATGATGCGGGTTACAACAGCGAAAGCGGCTACGGCCGAGGCCGCCTCGCCAGGGGCGGCATAGAGTGCGGCGCAGTAGTTAAGCGACACAGCAGCGGCACAGTTGAACACTTGGCGGAAAAGCGACGGCAGCCCTCCGCGGAATATCTCGTAGTACACCTTCCACGAGGGCTTGAAATCGCGCAGGCGAATATGCACACTTTCGGGACGGAAGGTGCCACGCAGCAGCAGGCACCAGGCGAACAGCTGGCTCACGGCGGTGGCCAACGAGGCACCGCTGACACCCATTTCGAGGGTGAAGATGAACAGCGGGTCGAGGACGATATTGAGTATGGCGCCGCTCACAATGCCCACCATGCCGATACGTGCGTTGCCCTGCAGGCGAAGCTGGTTGTTGAGGGTTAGCGCTGACATCATAAACGGCGTAGCCGCAACGATGTAGCGGAGGTAGTCGTTGGCGTAGGGCACCACTTCGGCCGGTGCGCCGAGCAGTCGGCTGAGGCCGGAAAGGTTCGTCAGGCAGAGTATTGCGGCCAGGGTGCCGAGCAGGAAGGGGGTGATAAAGCCAACCGATGCCACCACGCTGGCCGAGCTTATATCCTTGGCGCCCAGCGCACGCGATATGTGGTTGCCCGATCCGTGCCCGAAGAAGAATCCTAGTGCCTGGATGAAGGTCATATAGGCGAACGAGATACCAATGCCGGCGGTGCCTTCGGTCGATAGGCGTCCGATGAAGGCGGCGTCGACAACGTTGTAGAGGGCTGTGGTGACCATTGCAATGATGGTAGGCACAGCCATCTGGCACACCAGCAGCTTCACCGGCCGCCGGGTCATCTCCTCGTAGCGCTGTTCTAATCCTTCATTGCTCATTCACCGCCGCGCATTATCTTTGTTGTGCCTTGCGAGTTGAGGAGGGTGGCGCGGACGGTTTTTGTATTTCCCTGCCGTTCGATCTCGACCGTTACCTCGTCGCCGGGGCTGAAGAGGGCCAGCTCCTCCATCATCTCGGCGAAGGTGTTCACCTCCTTGTCGGCCACACGGAGGATGATGTCGCCCTGATGGATGCCGGCGCGGGCGGCGGCGCAATCCTCGGTCACTTTGGCTACGTAAAGTCCTTTTATCGAGCGCACTCCGGCCTTTCGGGCAACGTTGGCGTCAACTTCCGTCACCTGCACTCCGAGGTAGCCGCGCTGCACGTAGCCGTAGTTCTTCAGGTCGCCGGCCACCTTGATGGCGATGTTCGACGGAATGGCGAACGAATAACCGATATAGTTGCCGCTGTTGCCTGAAGCAATGGCGGTTACAATACCGATGAGTTCGGCCTGCGAATTGACCAATGCCCCACCCGAGTTGCCGCTGTTGACGGCCGCATCGGTCTGGATGAACGACTCGAGCGGCGTCTCGCTGGTGCGCGGATTGTCGATGATGTGCATGTTGCGGGCTTTGGCGCTGATGATGCCCGAAGTGACTGTAGATGTGAGGTTGAAGGGGTTGCCGATGGCAAGCACAGGTTCGCCTACACGCGCCATGTCGCTGTTGCCGAAGGGGATGAAGGTAAGGCCGTCGGCCTCGATTTTGATAACAGCAAGGTCGGTGGCGGGGTCGTTGCCAATCAGGCGTGCAGGAAGCTCGCGGCGGTCGTTGAGCGTAACGCTGATGCTCTCGGCATCCTGCACCACATGGTTGTTGGTCAGGATATAGCCGTCGGCGGTGATGATCACACCCGAGCCGTAGGCCTGGTAGGTCTGGCGCTGCATGCCCTGCTGGATGATGAATCCGAAGAACGACTGGTAGAGGGGGGTGAGTTGGGTCATCTCGGTCTTGATATGCACCACCGCATCGATGGTGGCAGCTGCCACATCCGAGAAGTCGACCAGCTCGATCGGGGCGGGTCTGGTTTGCGAACGTTGCGATACGCTGAAATCCGACGTAGCCGCCTGGGCACGGTCGCTATGCTGTGCGTTGCACGACGAGGTGAGCAACGAGGTGACTAAAATGGTGAGAAATGCGATTTTTTTCATGCCTTAAGTCCTTTCTTGTATGTTTTATCCACTTTGGGTATAACAAAAAACGTGCCGTTTTATTGCGTCGGAGACAAAATTTACATCCCTCATTCACCGCATCTTCGACCTATCTTCTACCTATCAACTACCACCGTTCTTCGATAGTTCTTCGATCGTTCTTCGATCGTTCTTCGATTGTTCTTCGATTCGGAT
>ONYC01000052.1 GCA_900321975.1 uncultured Bacteroidales bacterium | reverse complement strand
TATGGCCAAAGCCAAAGCCATGACCGGTCAGGGAAGTCCCGCGTGCGTCATTCTGAAGACCAAGATGGGATATGGCGTCGACTTTATGCAGGACACCAACAAGTACCACGGCTCGGTGCTCAGCGCCGACGACCTGCCCAAGGCCCTCGCCCAGCTGCCCGAGACCCTCGGCGACTTCTGATTGGGAACACTCTGTTAAATTAAGGGGCCCCGCCTGACGGCGGGGCCCCTTGTTTTTTTTTACCGCTTGCGGCGGGCGTGCCCTTTCTGCTTCGGGTTTTTCTTGCCCTGCGGCGACTTGTCTTTGGACTTGTGCTGCGACTTCGGAGCAACGGGCTCGTCCTCATCCACCAGGTCGAAATCTATCTGTTTCTTGATAAGGTCGACCTTGCGGACACGGATATGCACGGGATATCCAAGTTTGTAGGTGCGGCCGTAGCGGCGACCGATCACCTGATAGTTGTCCTCGTCGAGCATGTAATAGTCGTCTTTGAGGCTTCCGATGGGTATCATTCCCTCGCACTTGCTGTCCTCGACTTCGGCATAGATTCCCCACTTGCTCACACCGCTGATCAGAGCCGGGAACACCTGTCCTATCTTGTCGGCCAGATATTCGGCCTGCTTGTATTTGACGCTCGCGCGCTCGGCGTCGGCAGCCTTCTTCTCCATGATGGAGCAATGCTTGCAGTAGTCCTCGTATTCGGCGGCGCTCACGCTTGTGCCGCCGCCCAGATAGCGCTCCAGAAGTCGGTGCACCATCAGGTCGGGGTAGCGGCGTATGGGCGACGTGAAGTGGGTGTAGTATGGGAACGCCAGGCCGTAGTGGCCGATATTCTCGGTGCTGTAGTATGCCTTGCTCATGGTGCGGATGGCGATGGTGTCCACCATATGCTCCTCGCCGCGGCCGGCGATATTCTCGAACAGGCGGTTGTAGCTCTCGGCCAAAGCCTTGCGGCTGCTGGTTTTCATCGAGAAGCCCAGCTTGGCGACAAACTCGACGAAGGTGTTGAGCTTCTCGGGGTTGGGTTCGTCGTGGACACGATAGACGAATGTACGCGACGGCTTGCTCGATTTCCCTGCCGAACCGGACTTGCCGATATATTCGGCCACTGTTTTGTTGGCCAGGAGCATAAACTCCTCGATAAGCCAGTTGGCCTCTTTGCTTTCTTTGATATACACCCCGATGGGTTTGGCGTTCTCGTCCAGCTGGAACTTCACCTCCTGGCTTTCGAAGTTGATGGCGCCGTTCTTGTAGCGGGCCTCGCGGAGCTTGGTGGCGATGGCGTGGAGCTTCAGTATAGCCTCGCCGACCACGTCGGCCGCCTGGCCGCTCTCAATCACCTCCTGAGCCTCTTCATAGGCCATACGGCGGTCGCTGCGGATCACACTCTTGCCCATCCAGCTGCCGTACACTTTTCCTTTGGCGTCCATCTCCAAAACCACCGAGAAGCAAAGCTTTTCCTCGTCCTGACGCAGCGAGCAGACATCGTTGCAGAGCTTCTCAGGGAGCATCGGGATGGTGCGGTCGACCAGATAGACGCTCGTGCCGCGCTCGTAAGCCTCACGGTCGATTGCCGTACCGGGCTTTACGTAATAGCTCACGTCGGCTATATGCACACCCACCTCCACATGTCCGTTCTTCAGTTCGCTGAACGAGAGGGCGTCGTCGAAATCCTTGGCGTCGGCCGGGTCGATGGTGAAGGTGGTAACATCGCGGAAGTCGCGTCGCGAGGCAATCTCTTTCTTGGTGGGCTTCTTTATTTTCTTGGCTTCGGCCTCAACCTCGGCGGGGAAGTCGAGCGGGAAATCGTATTCGGCCAGTATCGACTGCATCTCCACGTTGTTGTCGCCCGGCTTTCCGAGCCGCTTTACCACCTTGCCCACAGGATTGTTCATCCGCTCGGGCCATTCGGTCATCTCCACCAGCACCTTCTCGCCGTTCTCGGCGCCGGCAAGGTCGTCGTTGTGGATGAAAATGTCCACCTGCATCGTGCGCGAGTCGCTGACCATGAAGGCGAAACGCTCCTGACGCTGGATGACGCCCACGAAGCGTGTCTTTGCGCGGTGGAGGATTTCCACCACCTGCCCTTCGGGCTTGTGCATCTTGCGCTGCGGGAACATCAGTACCTTCACCGTGTCGCCGTGCAGGGCATGATTGGTGTTGTTGGGGGCGATCTGGATGTCCTCGCGACCTTCCTCGTCGGGGATCACGTATGCCTTGCCGCCCTGCTTCATGTCGATGGTGCCCACCACATAGTTCTGCGGCATCAGGTCGTCGTCGATCGACTTGGGATTGATGCGGAACTTGCCCTGATGGTCGTCGGGAACAAGGTGCTTCTCCTGAGCCAGCTGCTGGATGGTGCGTATCACCTCCTGCCGCTCGGCCTTGCTCGAAGCGCCTATACGCGACGCGATCTGCTTGTGGTTGTAGGCATCGAAAGGATTGTTGGCGAATACTTTAAGTATCTGTTTTGCTAGTTGTTCGTTCATATCAGGTTCATTCTTTTAAGTAATGCATTATTGTCGGGGTCGCGCCCCATGAAATTGCGGAAAAGCACAGCGGGATGCACGCTGCCGCCGCGGCTGAGGATTTCGCGGCGGAAAGCCTCGGCGGTATCGCGGTTGAAGATACCGTCGGCCTTGAAGCGGCTGAAAATGTCGGCATCCAGCACTTCGGCCCATTTGTAGCCGTAGTAGCCGCTGGCATAGCCACCGCCGAAGATATGGCTGAAATTGGTTGATGTGCAGCACCCCTCGACCCTCGGCAGCAGGTTCTCCATGGCGGCGGCCTCGACCTCTTCGGCCTTGCCGACAGCGGTGCCTTCGGCAACGGTATGGAAGGCGATATCGGTCATCCCCAGATTCAGCTGGCGCAGGCAGAGCCATCCGGCAATGTGGTTCTGCGCGGCGCGTATCTTTTCGACATATTCGGTCGGCAACGGCTCGCCTGTGCGGTAGTGGCGGGCAAAGGTGGCGAGGAACTCCGGCTCGTAGCACCAGTTCTCCATCACCTGCGACGGCATTTCGACGAAGTCGCGCTTGACATTGGTGCCGCTCAGGCTTTCGTACGCCACATCGCTGAGCATACCGTGCATGGCGTGTCCCATCTCGTGCATGAAAGTCTCCACTTCGCTGAAGCGCAGCAAGGCCGGCGCATCGGCTGTGGGCTTCGAGAAGTTGCAAACCACCTGTATCTGTGGGCGCACCCGGCCATATTGCCCGCGGAATTCGGTCATCCACGCGCCGCTTCGCTTCGACGGACGCGGAAACATGTCGAGATATAAAAGCCCCATCTCGCGGTCGGCGTCGAACACGCGGTAAGCCTTCACATCTTCATGATATACCGGCACTTCGGCAGCCTCCTCGAAACGCAAGCCGTAGAGGCGGCCGTAAAGCCCGAAGATGCCCTCACAAACTGCATCCAGCGGGAAGTACGGGCGCAGGGCTTCGCTGTCGAATGTATAGCGTTCCTGCTTCAGCTTTTCTGCATAGAAGCTGAAATCCCACGGCATCAGCGGGTGCGGCGCAACGGCTTGCACATCGGCCAAATCCTTGCGGGCGGCCGGCAGCACGGCATCCTTCAACTCCTGCATGAAGCGGCGCAAGTTGGGAAGGCTCTGCACCATACGGTCCTCAAGCACATAGTCGCAATATGTCGGATAGCCCAGCGTTCGCGCCTGCTCGGCGCGGAGGGCGACAATGCGGCGTATCACCCCGTTGTTGTCGCGCTCGTTGCCCCGACCGCCAATCGAGCCATAGGCGCGGTACATCCGTTCGCGCAGGTCGCGCCGGGAGCTGAAGGTCATAAACGGGACATAGCTGGGTGCCGCCAGGGTGAATATCCACCCCTGCTCTCCCCTGCCCTCCGCTTCGGCGCGGGCGGCGTCGATCACCGCTTCGGGCAGCCCCTCGAGGTCCGCGAGTTCGGTCAGGTGGAGTGTCCAGTCGTTGAGGTCGGCAAGGGCGTTCTGTCCGAAGCGCAATTTCAACTCGCTCAGCTCCTCCTCGTTGCGCATATACCGTTCACGAGCCTCGTCCTCAAGCGCAACACCGTGACGCACAAAACCTTTGAGTGTATTCTCAATCAGGGTTTTCTTCTCCTGGCTGTCGGGTTGTTCGGAATATTCAGCAACAGCCTTCACCCTCCCGTACAACCTGCGGTCGGTCATCACACGCATGGTGAACCGCGTGATTTCAGGCTCCAACCGCATAACCGCAGCCTGCAACTCGTCGTCGGTGCAGCACTCGTTGAGGTTGAGCATGACGGCACTCACTCGGTCGAGCCGCCGGGAAGCCGCCTCAAGGGCTTCGACTGTGTTCTCGAACGTCGGCGGCTCCGGGTTGGCTGCTATCGCCTCGACAGCCGACTCGGCTTCGGCAATGGCGGCACGCACAGCCGGCTCGAAATCTGCAGTTTTAATACAATCAAACGGAGGTAATTCCCAATTTTGAAGCAATACATTCATATATTTCATAACGCCGCACCTCGCTTTTTATTATATTACGACCCAAAAAAAGCCAAAAAAGAGCCACCAACACCGGCCGTTCTTCGATAGTTCTTCGATCGTTCTTCGATTGTTTTTCGATCCGAATCGAAGAACAATCGAAGAACGATCGAAGAACGATCGAAGAACTATCGAAGAACG
>ONYC01000187.1 GCA_900321975.1 uncultured Bacteroidales bacterium | reverse complement strand
TTCTTCGATAGTTCTTCGATCGTTCTTCGATTGTTCTTCGATTCGCATCGAAGAACAATCGAAGAACGATCGAAGAACTATCGAAGAACGGCGATTCGAGATGGATGGGGCAGGCGGGTATGAAATAAAAAGAGCAGGCCGCTCCGGAAGGGGCGGCCTGCTCTTTTTTCAGACGGTGATAATTAAGCACCAGTGGGGCTTGTCCACTCCACTAAGGTCTTATTTAGGCACCGATCTTGGCCTTGTAGGCTTCGGCGTCCATGAGGGCGTCGATATCGGCCATGTTCTCAGGGCGGACTTTGATGATCCAGCCGGCACCGTAAGGATCGGCATTGATAGCGCTGGCGTCGTCGAGAGCGGTGTTGAACTCGACAACCTCACCCTTGACGGGCATGAGCAGGTCGGCCACAGTCTTGACGGCCTCGACCGAACCGAAAGGCTCGCCGGCTTCGACGGTGTCTCCCTCGCAGGTTACGTCAACAAAAACGATATCGCCAAGCTCGTGCTGGGCATAATCGGTGATACCAACAAAGGCAAATTCGCCTTCAACGCGTACCCATTCATCGTCCTGGGTGTACTTCAGATTTGCAGGAATGTTCATATTCTTATTATTTTATGAATTGTTTTTCAGTTTTTTCGATGCTGCAAAAATACTATTTTTTTTCCAACTGCAAATAAAAAAATGCATCTTTGTTGAAAAAATATTTCTCCAGGTCGGATTTTTTGAGTATTTTTGCATCGTCGAAAGCAGGACAGGCATGAGGTGCTGTGTAGTTCCATCGTTCTGACTTTCAATTTCCCCAAAAGATTTTTGAATCCTGAATAACCAAACAATTATTTGATGTATAGCAAAAATGAACTAACGGCTATGGCCCATGTAAGGCTGATGGAAATCGCTGAGCAGATGGGTATCTCGAAGGCAAAACGTCTTGAAGCACAGGAATTGGTGTATAAAATCCTCGATCATCAGGCCACTCACCCCGAGGCTGTTGCCGAAGGCGGCGGGCGCAAAGCCGATGTGCAGAATGCCAATGATAACGGAGGTCAGAAGCCCGAAGGCGCAGCCGGCGGCAAGCATGGCCGTCGTCAGCACATGAAACCTCGCCTGTTGGCCGAGTCGTCTATGAATAATCCCGAGGTGCATCATCGTTCCGAGAAGCGGAACAACGACGAACGCCGCCAAGATGCCGCCGTACCGGAACCGGAGAAAGTCAATCCCAAGAACGATCCGTTCGATATCAGCAATTTTGTTATGCCCGAGGTGCCGACGGTGCCCGAGGTGCTTTCGCCGTCGGGCAAGTTGATTATGAGCATTCCGCAACAGGCTCCCGCTCCCCTGCAAACCGAAGAGGAAAGCAAGCCGACCCCCGTCGAGACTGCTCCCGCCAAGCGCAAGCGTGGCCGTCCGCGCAAGAACCAACCTGAGGCTGAAATGCAACAGGACAGCCAGCAGCCGACGGAGAACCAGCCTGTAGAGTCACGGCAGGAGCCTGCCGCTCAGGCAGAACCGACAATGAAAGCGGAACCTGAAGCAAACGAGTCGGACCGGAGTAGGACCGAAATGAAGGAACAGCGCGAGGCGGCTCCCGAGCGCCGTCCCGAGCAGACGGGTAACAATCAACAGCAAAGGCAGCCGATGCCCTTTGAGCGCGAAGGTGTGATCGAGGCCGAAGGCGTGCTCGAGATGGTGCCCGACGGGTATGGTTTTCTGCGTTCGAGCGACTACAACTACCTCACATCGCCCGACGACATTTATATTTCAGCCCAGCAGATTCGCAATTACGGCCTGAAGACCGGAGATACGATTCGTGGACGCGTGCGTCCACCACGCGAAGGCGACAAGTTTTTCCCGATGGTGAAACTGGTGGAGATAAACGGTCTGGCTCCCGAACGTATACGCGACCGTGTGCCTTTCGAGAGCCTCACGCCGCTTTTCCCGAACGAGAAGTTCACCCTCACCGGCCATCCGCAGGAGACAATTTCGACCCGTATCATCGACCTTTTCACCCCTATCGGAAAGGGTCAACGCGGATTGATCGTGGCCCAGCCCAAAACCGGTAAGACAACCCTTCTGAAAGAAATAGCCAACGCTATCGCCTTCAACCATCCGGAGGTCTACCTGATGGTGCTCCTGATCGACGAGCGTCCTGAGGAGGTTACCGACATGCAACGTTCGGTGAAAGCCGAAGTGATAGCTTCGACGTTCGACGAACCGGCCGACCGCCACGTGAGAATCGCCAACATAGTGCTCGAAAAGGCCAAACGACTCACCGAGTGCGGCCACGATGTGATGATTGTGCTCGACTCGATTACCCGTCTGGCCCGTGCCTACAACACGGTGCAGCCCGCCAGCGGCAAGGTGCTCAGCGGCGGTGTGGAGGCAAATGCATTACAGAAACCCAAGCGTTTCTTCGGTGCCGCCCGCAAGATTGAAGGCGGCGGAAGCCTCACTATAATCGCCACCGCTCTGACCGAGACAGGCTCGAAGATGGACGATGTCATTTTCGAGGAATTCAAAGGTACCGGCAACATGGAACTGCAGCTCGACCGTCGTCTGGCCAACAAGCGTATCTATCCCGCCATCGACCTCACCGCTTCGAGTACCCGCAGAGACGACCTGCTGGTGAAACCAGATATCCTGGCCCGCAGCGTGGTGCTCCGCAACCACCTGACCGACCTTACGCCCATCGAGGCGATGGAATTCTTGCAGAAAACAATCAAGAACACCAAAGACAACGAAGAGTTTCTCTATACAATGGACAAATGAAACGAGGATTCGGAAGTGATAACCACTCGGGCATAAGCCCCGAGATATTGCAGGCCATTGCCGACGCCAACACGGGCCATGCATTGGCGTATGGCGACGATGAATGGTGCCAGAAAACCGAGGAATTGTTCCGTCGGTATTTCGGTAATCAAGCCAAAGTGTATTTCGTATTCAATGGAACTGGTGCCAATGTGTTGAGCATCGACTTGATGTGTCGCTCGCACGAAGCAGTGGTTTGTGCCGAGACGGCGCATATCAATGTCGACGAATGCGGTGCACCGCAACGGGTTGTGGGATGCCGTCTGCTGACGGTGAACACACCCGACGGCAAGCTTACACCCGACCTGGTACGTACCCGCCTGCATGGTTTCGGCTTTGAACATCATTCCCAACCCAAGGCAATCAGCATCACGCAGAGCACTGAGCTGGGAACGCTATATACTCTAGACGAGATTCGCGCCCTTGCCGACCTGGCGCACAGCCACAATATGTACCTGCATATGGACGGCGCCCGCCTGGCCAATGCTGCAGTGGCGCTGGGTTGCTCCTTCCGCGAGATGACCACCGACTGCGGCGTGGACGTCCTTTCGTTCGGCGGTACAAAGAACGGAATGCTGATAGGAGAGAGTGTTGTGGTGCTGAATCCCGAATTGGACGTGGATGTCAAATATCGCCGCAAGCAGATGACTCAGCTGGCAAGCAAGATGCGCTTCGTCGCCGCACAGTTCGAGGCCTACCTCGAGAGCGGTCTGTGGCGTCGCAATGCGGAACACAGCAACGCCATGGCCCGCAAGTTGGAGGCTGAAGTAAAGAAGATTCCTGGTGTGGAAGTGATATATCCTGTGCAGGTGAACGGCGTGTTTGCCCACCTGCCACGTGAGGCATGGCAGCAGTTGCAGCAGGAGTTTTTCTTCTACGACTGGGATTTCGATCGCGACCAGGTGCGTTGGATGTGCTCCTTCGATACTACCGAAGAAGATATCGCCGCCTTCGCAGCCGCATTAAATAAAGTAATGGGGAATAATAAATAGAAGAATTATGGAACTCGGATACCAAAAAATTGACAAGTATGACGAACAGTGTGTCGACCAGCTGGCCGTACACTATAAGGAAATACTACGCCTTCTGGGCGAGGATCCAGAAAGGGAAGGACTGTTGAAAAGCCCGGAACGCATAGCGAAAGCCATGTTGTTCTTCACCAACGGCTACGACCTTAACCCCGAGGATATCCTGCGTTCGGCAATGTTCCATGAGGACTACAAGCAGATGGTGGTGGTGAAGGACATCGAACTATATTCGCTTTGCGAGCACCATATGGTGCCTTTTGTGGGTAAAGCTCATGTGGCGTATATCCCTAATGGCACAATCGTAGGGCTTAGCAAGATACCCCGAGTGGTGGACGCCTATGCCCGTAGATTGCAGGTGCAGGAGCGTCTCACCAAGCAAATCAAGGATTGTATCCAGAACACCCTGAACCCACTCGGTGTGGCAGTGGTGATCGAGGCGCAGCACATGTGCATGAGTATGCGTGGTGTGCAGAAGCAAAACTCGGTAACGACCACCAGCGATTTCACCGGCGCCTTTATGAAAGACCCGAAAACCCGCGAGGAGTTTATGAATATTATCGGTGTATCTCTGCATTGATAATGTAATAATTATTACGTTATGCGTACTAAATTATAAACATTTAGACGGAAAACAATATGAAAAAGCTGTTTCTATTCCTGATGCTCCTGCCGTTGGGCTTTGTTCAGGCACAGATAACTCATGCCTCGCAGGGCCGGTTAGACGAGAATGCCACCGCCGCACTCAAGAAGGCTTCGGACCGTTTCAACCAGAATGTGAGCTTTACTGTTACCCTCACCACCCTCGACAGTCAGCATAAAAAGACTGGAAGCCACTCGGCCACCGTGCGGTACAACAAAGGCAAATACCGTCTCACTATGCAGAATCAGGAGCTTATCAGCGATGGTACAACGGTGTGGCACTGGAATAAGGCCGCCAACGAAGTTACTATCAATACCCTCGGTACCGATGATATAGACCTGATGAATCCAGGCCGCCTGCTGGCTAACTACAACCAGAGCTTCAAGGCCAAGTATATTCGCACCGATGATGACGGTACTGCGGTGATTGATCTACAGCCCCGTTCGGCGCGTAGTTACCATAAAATCCGCCTCTTTATTGACGAGGAAAGCGGCTTGCTGAAGCGTATGGAGGTGCAGAAATACGACTCGAGTCGCGAGATTTACGACATCTCGGCCTTTAAACGCACGGCCAATGCCGCCTCACAGTTCACATTCGATCCGGCAATGCACAAGGGTGTGGAAATCATAGATATGAGATGAGAACGCTTCTTATTGAGACTGCTACTCAGGTTTGCTCTGTTGCTGTAGCCGAGAATGGCCGCATTGTTGCCCACCGCGAAAGCAACGAGCCCAACGCACATTCGTCGCATCTTGCCCCGTTTGTTGAGGAAATGCTCGCAGAGTTGGGCATCACAACCAAGGATCTTGACGCCGTAGGAGTGTCGTCGGGCCCTGGAAGTTACACGGGTCTGCGTATCGGTGTAAGCAGCGCCAAGGGATTCTGCTATGCCTTAGGCAAGCCCCTTGTGGCTGTTCCTACGCTCCAAAGCATGGCTTCGCTCTATTACCGCCAGCATCCCGACTATAACGGTATGGTGTGCCCGATGATCGACGCCCGCCGAATGGAATGCTACACCGCCTTCTTCGGCCCCAATGGTATGCTGCGCGACACTCAGGCCGACATCATTACTGACGGTATTTACGATGAATACCTTGGAAGGGGAGAGGTTGTGTTTGTGGGCGACGGCGCATCGAAATGCCACGATGTCCTTGGCAAGCACCCCAATGCCCGCTTCGACGAGGCGTTCCGTCCCTCGGCCGAAGGTATGGCCGAAGAAGTTGAGAAAAAGCTTGAACGTGGCGAAACAGAGGATGTTGCCTACTTCGAACCGTTCTATCTGAAGGATTTTGTTGCAAAGAAAAGCGTAGTTCACGGACTGAGATGATAAGGTTTATTGGGAAGCGGCTTATGTATGGCCTCCTGGTGCTGCTGGGGGTGGTTACGTTGGTGTTCTTCCTTTTCAATATCTTACCAGGCGACCCTGCTCGCATGATGCTGGGGCAGAGAGCCGATCAGGAGAGTATCGACATCATCAACCACGACCTCGGACGCGACAAGCCTGTAGCCGTTCAGTATGTCAACTACCTGAACGACCTTTTGCCCATATCGTTCCACAACAACAGCGACCCCAAAAATTTCTTTTACCTCTCGGCCGAAAAGTACGCCCCATGCACTACGTTGCTCAAACTTGGGCACACATCTGTAGTGCTTAAGGCTCCATATCTCCGTCGTTCCTATCAAAGCCAGCGCAAGGTGTCGGAGATTATATCGGCAGCCTTTCCGCAGACAGCCCTCCTGGCCATAGTGTCAATGCTATTTGCCTTGGCGGTAGGTATCACCCTCGGAGTTATTGCCGCCCTGCATAAAGACACCTGGATCGACCGTCTGACGCTTGTTTTTTCCACCCTCGGCATGTCGTTGCCGTCGTTCTTCGCAGCCATTCTCATAGCCTGGCTCTTTGCCTATGTTCTGGCCGACTGGACCCATCTTAATATGTTCGGCAACCTATATACCGTCGACGACTATGGCTGTGGAGAGTATCTTGATCTCAAGAACCTCATCCTGCCGGCCCTCACGCTTGGTATACGCCCCTTGGCCACGCTCACCCAGCTGACCAAGAACTCGATGCTTGAGGCCCTTTCGCAAGATTATATACGCACCGCCCGCGCCAAAGGTCTCTCGCGCCGCAGGGTTATTCTCCACCATGCGCTGCGCAACGCCCTCAATCCGGTGGTTACTTCAGCCAGCGGTTGGTTTGCATCGCTGCTGGCTGGCGCTGTGTTCGTCGAATATGTGTTCGACTGGAAAGGGATGGGCGTGGTGATTGTCGACGGGCTGGAGAAGTACGACTTTCCCGTAGTGATGGGCACCATCCTCTTCATCTGCCTCCTTCTGGTGGCCATAAACATCATTACCGATATACTTTACGGAGTGCTCGATCCCCGCGTCAGGGTTCAATGAACCATAGGAAACGAAAAAGCAGAGCCTCTTGGTTCTGCTTTTTTTAGTGACTCCTGCAGGATTCAAACCTGCAACCTTCTGATCCGTAGTCAGATGCTCTATTCAGTTGAGCTAAGGAGCCATC
>ONYC01000194.1 GCA_900321975.1 uncultured Bacteroidales bacterium | reverse complement strand
TTACTATTGGATTCTCAACTATGGGCATATTGAAATCTTTTTTCAATGCGATCCACCCGGCGGAGTCGGTGGCCTGGAGGAGGGTGATATCGATGGAGAGAGTGTCGTTGACCTTGTAGTTGTGGATGAAGGCAGCTTCGATGCCGTCGGTGTTTGCATACTGCTGGTATAGCTCGCTGGTTTCCACGCCGCGGATGTTCCACGGGTTTAGGGCATAGAGGAAGGACGCGATGGCAGTCAGGAACATCGCCACGGTCAGGAACCAGAGTATACGGTTGGTTTTCATACTATAGCCACAATTTGGTCAACGGTTGAGCGGGTGTGCTGCAGGTGCTGCAGGCTGGCAACCACAGCCGGCCGGCTGTAGGACAGGCTGGTTACCGTGAATGAGGAAAGCAAGAGCAGGGTTGCAGCGGCTGCCAGACGCCGGTTCTGGCGCCGCAGGCGCAGGGTGCGCCGGGCGGGCGACGAACGCCGTAGGCCGTCGGTGCGCTCGCGGTGCATGTCCCAAACCTGCTGCATCTGATCGATGTCGAATGGGTTGTTATTCATAGCGGTTCATTTGTTTGAGTTTCTCTTTTATTTTCTGTATCCTTTTCCTGACGGAGTTCACGGTGAGGCCGAGGCTGGCGGCAATGTCGGCCTGCGGCACTCGGTCGAGGTAGAGGAAGATGAGCATCCGCTCGTCGGGCTCGAGGCGGTCGATGAGTTCGTAGAGGCGCTCCATCAGAGCGTTGCCGCTCTCATCGGCAAGGACCTTGTAGTGCTCAGCGGTGAGGCTCACCGTCGGGGGGGCCGATTTCTTCCTCCGGAGGTGTTCGAAGCCGGTGTTCACGGCTATGCGGTAGACCCATGTGGAGGTCTTGCTCGCCTGGTTGAAGTCGGGATAGCTCAGCCAGAGCCTCTGGACTATCTCCTGGTACAGGTCGTTGACGTTTTCGGGCTTGCGGTCGGTGAAGTACATGCACGCACGGAAGATGATGCCCTCGCAGTCGGCGAGCATCTTCAGGAACCGTTCCTTTTTCATCATCCGCAGTGCCATCGCAAAAAGGTGCTTATACTATATTAGACGGAAAAACGTCCGAAAAATGCCTGGAGGTATAAAAATTTAACATTATTTAACATTTGAGGTATTAAAAAAAGAGGTTCCTGCATATAGCAGGAGCCTCTTATATCAAGCCGCAAGGGCCTTATTTCTCGCGGATTACGTCGCCGTGGTCGCGGACGATCATGCGATACCAAGCCTCGCGGTAGGCGGGCTGGCTGGGGAAGGCGGCGTTGCCGGTTTCGGTGCGCTCGAAGCGGCCGTCTTTTTCTTTCTTGATATTGCCGTCGATATATTTGACGAGGAGGTACTTGTCGAGGTCGTACCACTCCTTCATCATCTTGGAGGCCTGGCGGTTGCTGAAGTCGTTGAGCTGGCGGGTCAGGGCTTCGCCTTCGCTGCCTTTGGCGCGTTCGTCGAATTTCTGGACATCACGGATATAGGTGTTCTCGAGCTTGTCCTGCACTTTCTGGAGGTCGACGATCATGTCGCTGTAGCGGCTGTAGACGAAGTTGGTGACGCGGTTGAAGAGCCAGAAGGCCGAAGTCTCGCTGTAGGTGAGCATGTCGCCGTTGCCCTGGCGGAAGCAGAGGGGGATTTCGGTGATGCCGCAGTACATGGGGCAGTATACGGTGCTGTAGGTGTCGTCGACGCCGAACCAAATGATGCCGCCCACCTTGTCGGGCAGCCAGGAGCGGCACTGGGCCACAAATGAGAAGCCGGTCTGCTGGGTGCTGGTGGCGCGCTCGTGCACATAGGTGTGGCCGTCGATCTCGAAGCCCATCGGACGCCAGCGGTAGGGGCAGTTGAAGGGGCCGCCGCCGAGGTCTTTGCTCATATCCATCGCGGTGCCTTCGTAGTGGTCGCGCATCAGCTGCATGGCCTCGCGCACGTCGATCTTGTGGTCGGGCTTCACCCAGAGGGGGAGGCGCTCGGCGGAGGCGTCGCCCATGGCGTATTTCTCGTAGCGCTTCATATCGGGAGCCACGCGGTTGAACATGGCGTAGACACGGGCGTCGCAGCCGCGCATGCCACTGAAGGTCAGCGGGGCATAGGTGTCGCAGAAGGAGAATTCGGCGTCGGTGCCGTCATACCAGCCGCAGGCACGGGCATAGGTGATCACCTCGTTGCTGTAGACGCACTCCACTTCGGGTTCGAAGAGGTAG
>ONYC01000003.1 GCA_900321975.1 uncultured Bacteroidales bacterium | reverse complement strand
TGCGCCGGCGGCCCCGTCATCGACTGGAAGTGGTACGAGATCATGTACGGCGAGCGTTATATGGATACCCCGCAGGAGAACCCCGATGGTTACGAGGCCAACAGCCTCCTCAACAAGGCCCAAAACCTCCAGGGCCGACTCCTCGTCATACAGGGTGCCGAAGACAATACCGTTGTCCCGCAGCACAGCACCGAGTTCATCGAGCGTTGCATCAACAACTTCAAGCAGGTGGACTACTTCGCCTACCCCCACCACGAACACAACGTGCTGGGCCGCGAACGCCTGCACCTCTACCAAAAGATGTTTGATTATTACGAAACTTTCCTGAAATAATATGTTTACCGGCATTATAGAAATGACGGCCCGCGTCGTCAATATTGAGAAAGAGAACACTAACTACCACTTCACCCTCGAGGTGCCCTTCGGCGACGAACTGGCCATCGACCAAAGCATGGCCCACGACGGCTGCTGCCTCACCGTGGTGAAGGTGGACAAGGAAAAGAAACAATATGTGGTTACCGCTATGGACGAGACGATGCTCAAGACCAATCTCGGCACATGGCAGGTGGGCACCGAGGTGAATGTAGAGCGCTCGATGCGTATGGACGGCCGCTTCGACGGCCATATCGTCCAAGGTCATGTAGACCAGACAGCCACCTGCACCAAGGTGGTCGACGACAACGGCAGCTGGCGCTTCTACTTCGAGTACGACGCCAAGAACGCCCCCAGCATCACCGTCCCAAAAGGCTCCATCAGTATCAACGGCGTCAGCCTGACCGTCGTCGACAGCGAGCCGGGCATGTTCTCGGTAGCCATCATTCCCTATACATACAAGGTGACCAATTTCCACAATTTCAAGCCCGGTACAGTGGTCAACATCGAGTTCGACGTCTTCGGCAAATATGTCCAACGTTTGTTGGAACAATACATGGCCGCGCAGAAGTGATACGGCTTGTAATATTGGATTTCGACGGCACACTGGCCGACACCCAGCCCTTGATAGTCGGTTCGCTGCAGCGGACTATCCGTGAATTACACCTCCCCGCACGCACCGATGCCGAGTGCCGCTCTATAATAGGTCTGCCGCTCAAAGAGTGTTTCACCACCTTGCTCGGTGTCGACGATACCACAGCCGAACGTTGTGCCGACCATTATCGCCGTGTGTTCGACGAAGACAATCACCCCGGCACGGTTACACTCTTCTCCGGTGTGCTGGATACTATCACCTCATTATATGAGCGCGGCTTGAAGCTGGCCATATGCAGCAGCCGCGGGCGGCCGACGCTTGATGGTTTTGTTGCCACATTCGGACTGCAGCGATACATCGGTGCCATCGTCAGCGCCAACGATGTATTGCACGCAAAACCCCACCCCGAACCGGTACAACTAATACTGAAACAACTGGACATACCTGCAGGTGAAACCATCGTGGTAGGCGATGCCTCGTTCGATATCCTGATGGGGCGTGCTGCCGGATGCCATACTGTCGGCGTTACCTACGGCAACCAATCGGCCGCCAATCTTCAATCAGCCGGTGCCGACAAATTGATTGACTGCTTCGCCGACCTTATACCGGTAGTTGAATCATTCTAACATCATTTCGAAGTACGCCGTGCAGCCTGTGCCAGATACCAGACTGTGAGCGACAATGCCGTCAAAGACGACACTGCTGCAAAGAGGCGTACCGCCAACAAGAAATCGGATGCAATGATACCGACAAGGATTGCACCTGAACGTAAAATTAATTGTACTAAATATATATATAATTCAGTACGCTGGGTGCCAAAAATATTAGGAATGAACATCAGCGGCAGGCTGCCGGATACGGCCACAGCCCATGGCAACAACGCCCTGATGTATATACCGCAACCCTCCCAGCGATTACCGAAACACAGTGTTATCAACGGCTCTGCAAAGAACCAGAGCACTATTGCCAACAGCAAGGCCGCAAGCATCATACCAATAACAAAACGTGCAAGATCCTTGACCACCGGACGTTCCTCGCGCACCGCCTCGGCAGTACGAGCATAAATCACTTTCTCGAAAACCCCGCCAATGAGGTTGCAGGGCTGGATGACAAAGGTGGTGGCCACAGCGAGGAGACCTACGGCAGCATTGTCGAAATAGAGAGCCAGCCACAGGAACGGCAGGTTGGCCGAAAAACTGCTTATAAAATCCTTTGGAGCCACATAGCGAGGATAGTTGCTCTGATGCCGTGCCGCCTCGCGCTCCTCTGCCTTGGTCGTATATGGCAAGCCTATGCGACGCAAACCCAAACGATAATTTATATTTGCCGAAGCTTGGCCCAACACAGCTCCCGCAGGCATACCGGCACTATGCATACCAAGTAGTCCGAACAGCGTTTTAAGTACTGCACCTGACGATGCCCCTACGATATCGGAGGTAGCCATTGCTCGGTACCGATGGTAACGGTTGTATATCGCGCTGAAAATACGATTGTTCCCTATAAAGAAAACCATCGGCGAGATGAGTATCGCCAACCAACCAAGCCTAGCGAACTTGCCCGGAAGCCATCCTAATGTTGCAAGTATCGAAAATACAGCAAGCAACGCCAATGATACGATATAATTGAGTCTCAGGGCGAAACGTCCTAAAGCTATTGCAGAATGGTCGTTGTCGGCGGCCACTACTCCCACCTCATACTTGCATGTGGAAACAATAACCAACACCTCGATATAAGAGAAGAATATAGTGTATAGACCATAGTCGGCAGGACTATAGATGCGCAGGAGGACGAAGTAGGCTACCAGAGTGATAACCTGCGCCAAGACGCTGCCCGAGAGCAGAGTGACTACTTCCTTTATTGCACCTTTATACCTCACCACTTAATTTTCTTATAAGCCATTCGGCACCAAGTAGCAATACTATCAAAGCCAGCACCAATGGCAGGCCAAGAAGATCGGAATAACGTGTATGGCTATAGATTGTAGGCTTCAATTCCGCAAGTTTATGCTTCAGTGCAGAAATGTCATCTGGGGTATATATTGTGCCACCGGTGGTATGGCTGATGGTTCGCAACAGACTATGGTCAGCAACCAGTCGGCTCAACTCCAAGCCCAAAGCCTCGACTGCAAAAGTGCCTTCGGCCACAAGTCCGTCAGCAGTTGTGGCACGATAGCGATACACTCCTTCGGGCAAAGTGGGCAATACGAGGCTGTACGCATCGCCGTCGCTGTGGAACGTAAATGTGCCAGAGTATTCATCTCCTTTAAGTTCAAGGCTCACCTCGACGGTATTGGACAACTCGTAAGATTCGTTATAAAGCAGTGCACGCAACACTATAGGCATACCCGTCTGGTATGTACGGTCGGCTTCAACGCGCAGGCGCTGCCTGTCGGCTTGCATTGCAGCGAAACCAGCCAGTTGCTGCACCAATCTGTCGAAACGGTCGTGTGATCCAGAGTTGGCAAAATCAGCAAGACGCCACCGCCATAATCCTTCGCCCCATACAAATACACGACGTCTCTCCCCCTGTACTGCAGCAGCCATCAATGGTTGCCTCGTATCTATATTCCCCAATCTCGCACCAAAGAGTGTTTGTATTCCATCGGATATTCGGGCTTCGCCAAACGGAGCAGAAAGAGGAGGAAACTGCTCGACAGCCACTGCATCGGATTGGTCTAGGTTGAACAGAGTGAATCCTTCGCGGGAGATTGCGGTAACCTCGTTTACGCGCTGTGCTTTGGAAACAATCTCCATACCTGTATGCAAAGCATTGAAACGGGACAAATCGGTATGCAGTCCAATGACATACATCTGGGCATCATCCTCGGCGAAAGACACATCGGGATGTTCTTTCGATGGTAGATTGTGCAATACAACCAAACTATAGTCATCAATATCTTCTTTCTTCAATTTTCCGCTCTCCAAGAATACCTTGGCCTCATAGTTCGAATTGCTCTCGATGGCCCGCTTTATGGCTGCCAGATCGGGATGCGGTGCGGCAGCCACAATGGCCACCTTGCGACGTGCATCGATGACATCCACATAGAACGAGATTACATTATTATCGGTATTCACCTCGGTATCAACAGGTGCAAGGCGGGCAATAAATCGTTGCAAACCCGGCTCGGCAGCAGGCAATATTGCATTGACAGCAATTGCAAAGTCGTCATCATCATAGTTCAAACGCTGGCTGAACAGCTGATGTCCGCGGGCATCCGATATTGTCAGTAGCGACGTATTGCCGCGAAGGAGCGATGCGCTGGCGGTAAGTTCCATCGGTATGGTACTGCCTGACATAGCAACCCTACCCACACGAAGCCCACCAATGGCTGCATCGCGTTGCAGAGTGGTATCACCCAAGGCGACGGTATATACAGGAACGGCCAGTCGTTCGGCTGCTGTCGCAGGATTGGAACCCCTGTTGTAAATACCGTCCGTAGCCAACACCACAGCATCCACATCACTGCCTATACCCTCAATCACACTACCGATATCAGTGCCTCCAGCATCGCCGAAGGGCACTTCGGTAAATCTCAACTTGTCTCCGAGATCATCTACCAGCGGGGCAAGCGAGAATCCGCTGTCGGCACTCATTGCAACCGACAGCGACTTGTCGACAGCCAGCACCACATGGGGTTTCTGTCGCTCGTGGACAGTACGCCGCGTCATCGGTGCCAAAAGGAGCAGAGCAATGATCGAGACTGCCGCAAACCGCAGCACTGCAAGCAGCCAATTGGTACGTCTGCCAAAGCGACGGTGCCCTGTAAAGTAGAGCAACACTGCATAGGCCACTCCTGCCAGCAGGCAGAGCATAACCATATACCAAGGATAGTCCGTTATCATTGCCCCTACTAATTAATTTCCATATACCAACATACTGTAAGGCTCATCTCCGAAACACTGCTCCGCCACACGTCTGACATCCTCCGATGTAAGCGCCATAATATCGGCGTTCATCTCCTCAAGTGTGTCGACATGGTCGAAACTCAGGTAAGCCTTGCCTATGCTCTGCATCTCGTTGAGGCCTCCGGCATTATTAATTGCCATCTGTCCGATAAACTGCCGCTGCGCCATACGCAAAGCTGTGGGAGTGAGAGCCTCGTCGACCATACGTCGCAACTCGCGGCGCACCAGTTGCACGGTCTTCTCTCCCGCCCCATGGTCCACGCCTGCATAAACATAGAAAAGGCCGGTATCCGTGAATGGTACGTACTGCGATTCCACGCTGTAGCAGAAGCCGTAATGCTCACGCACAGCCACATTGAGCCGCGAGTTCATCGCCGGCCCTCCGAGAATATTGTTGATCAGCGTGAAAGCCGTTTTCTCTTTACTATATATATCCGGAGCCTCGCAACCCAGCAGCAGGTGCGTTTGATGGGTATGGCGGCCGATATGGCGCTCGAAACGACGGAACACTGGACGTACCGAACGGTCGACCTCTGCCCGACGATCTCTAAACGGGCCGAAATGGCGTTCGCACATTCTCACCAACCGCTTCATATCCACATCTGCGGCCACTGCAATCACCATACGCGACGGGGTATAACATCGCTCCATGTGACGGTGCAGGCGTTCGGCGGTGAAGCGCCGTACATTACGCTTCGACCCCAATATATTATGAGCCAGCGGATGTCCCTCATAGGCCAGTTCCTCGAACTCATCGTAAATCAGTTCTGCCGGGGAATCACTGTACGAGTTAATCTCCTCTAGCACCACATCTCGTTCCTTTGCTATTTCCGCCTCGGGAAATGTGAAATTAAAAAGCACATCGGCAAACAACTCGAGACAACGCTCCAGATGTTCGCCCAGCGACGTTGCATAAAGGCAGGTCTCCTCTTTGGTGGTGAAGGCATTCAGTTCTCCACCCACGCCGTCAATTCTGCTCATTATATGATGAGCGCGGCGGTGGGTTGTGCCCTTGAACAACGAGTGCTCGATAAAATGAGCCATTCCTTCGTCAGCCCCCGACTCATCGCGACTTCCTACATTTATATATACGCCCGAATAGGCCACCCGGGACGGTATGCGGCTGAGCACGATGCGGATGCCGTTGGGCAATGTGTGGTATTCGTACATAATCTGTCCCTAATAACAAAGAAACACTTATTTTATTGTCTTTGGGCGAAATGCGAGAAACCATGTGCAGAAGAGGATTCCAGCCAACGTGTCGAGGGTGTCCTCGGTAAGGAATGAAACGAGGACTACAATAAGCCAAGCGACAATCAACGCCAAGTGTTTTGTTTTATTCTTTAAATGTTTGGGTCTTACTACTGCCCTGAGGAACATAACCGCCAGGACAGCAACACCCAAGAATCCAACCATAGCCACCAACGACAAGTATTCGTTGTGTGTACGTTTGGTGGTGCCTATCAGCTCGGAATCCATCTCCACCAATTCTGCATGCATGGCATCTACAGCATCACCTGTGCCGACACCCACCCAGGGGTTCTCTTTTATCACCTTCCATGTTGCACGCCATAATTCAAAGCGCTGAAGCATTGTAAAGCCCGACACTGTACCTGTATGCACCCAATTCTCGCGTTCAAAGAGCATCACATACACCATCTTACGCAATGGATTGCCACTTTCGTATACCGGATTCTCCACTCCGCGCTCCACGGCCCGCACATCATCCTCCGTCATTGCCCACACGCCAACGCTGTCCTTCGTAAGTCCGCAGGCATTGAGATAACGTATCAGAACCACCTCGCGGCAGAATCCTCCATTAATTTCATCAGCAAGCGATTCCTTACTACGGCGAGGCCACTCGGCACGCAACTCATCGATATTGATATAGTTGTTCAGATAATTACCGTTCTCCACTATACCGTCGCACGCGTGGTAATAGGGGCGACCACCGGCTGTTGTCTCCTTCAGCGGGAGCTCGGACATAGGGCAAAGGCGGTAATAGGACTGCACCTCACGGGCCACCGACAACGACATCCCGCCGACCACCAGCAGCCATAACACCACCATCCACCAACGACGGCGATGGTGCAGAACCGCCACAAACGACACTGCCATAAGCACCACTATTGCGGTATAGGAACGTATAAGCACCAGGAAGCACAGCATCCACAGGATTATCACCACCGACAGAACCCACATAGCCATCGAGCGGCGGCAATGCCCCCATGCGATGAATATCACCATGCAGCAGCATAGTGCGAAACGGATATGCGATATATATGGCACCGCCTCTCGGTAGGGCAAGTCGGGAATGGTGAACATCCTGATCACCGATATCACACTCACCACAAACACAGTGCCAACAAATACGAACAATGCAGAGCTGCGTGAGCGGCCTTCCAGCGGCCGCGAGGTGAGCATCACCAGCGGAACCACCAACAACGGCAGTTTCACCTGCATCACCGAAAGGCCGAAACCGATATTTTCAGTCCAGATGAGTCCAATTAAAAGTATTGCATAGAAAGCCAAATAGACATGCAGAGCACGGCTTGAGCGGGCCATTTGCCACTTCTCGCGCCACCGTCCTTCGATCAGCCAGTTGGCGCCCATCAGCACCCACACAAGATTGGCCGCCCATGTAGAGCAAACCATGCAACCACCCAGCAGGATTACCAGCAGGATATATATCGACCTATGTATACGAGCGCGCAGCAAAACCTTACTTCTTTAGTTCTTCTATTGCCCGGAGCACCACCTTGTCATGCTTCAAGCCTCCCTCAACACGACCTTCGTCATAGTAATAACGCACCAGGAGTTCGGCACGCAACATGTCGCAGATCTCCTCGCGATGCTTCTGGAGGTCACCTTCTTTCTCACGTTTCAGGGCCGCCTCCATATCTTTTATCTGCTGTTCGATGGCATCAGCATACTTCTCCTCCTTGGCCACATCGCGCAACTCCTGGATCACACGCTCGGTTACTGTCGAATAACTGAGGTTCTTGTCTTTCAAATAGCGGCAGAAATCAGCATATAGCTCGTCGCTCACTTCGAATTCCGATGCCGGCGGCAAATCTTTGTGCGTGCGTACATATTGTGTAACATAGTCGAACACAAGGAATTTCTGCACCAGCGCAACTGCGATATTCGACATATATTCAGGCTCTACTTCCACATCCGGCTCGATGCCGAAGCCGTCATATACGGTGCGACCGCCCTTGGTCTTGAAGGCCGTCTTCAGCGAATCGGGCACACGTATGGCGCGACCCTGTTCGTCGCGGTGGCTGTAGTCGATAGCCTGTATGCAACGTCCCGAGGGGATGTAGTATTTGCTGACGGTAACCTTCATCTGGCTGTTGTAAGCCATAGGGAGAATATTCTGCACCAAGCCTTTGCCATAGCTACGCTGACCGATAATCACAGCCCTGTCCAGGTCCTGGAGGCTACCACTGACAATCTCGCTTGCCGATGCCGAACCGCCATCGATAAGCACGGCGAGAGGAATCTCCGTGTCTTCGGGGTTGAATCGAGTGTAACTTTTGATATTCTTCGATGCCACTTTGCCTTTGGTTTCCACTACCAGCACTCCGCGTGGCACCCAGATATTGACAATGTCAACCGCCTCGTTCATCAATCCGCCACCATTGCCCCGCAGGTCAAGGATGATACCCTTCATCTTGGGATTTTCGTTCTTGAGCGACACAAAGGCATCACGCACATGCTTGGCGGCATCGGTGGTGAACTCGTCGAGTTTGATATATCCAAAATCCTTATTATCTCCCACATAACCATAGTAAGGCACATTTGGCAGCTTGATTTCACGGCGCTTGACCGTTACGTCGAACATCTTGCCATCCCTTTCCAGCCGCAGCACCACATCGGTGCCAGCCTGGCCACGCATTGCCGAACTGACATCCTGAGTGGTCTTCCCTTCGGTGCTCTGCCCGTCGACGGCCACGATGCGGTCGCCGGCACGTATACCGGCCTCGTCGGCAGGCAACCCTTTGTATGGCTCGGAGATATAGACAGAATCTCCTTTCTGCATAATCAAAGACCCGATACCGCCATATTGTCCGAGGAGCTGCAACTTCACATCCTCCATCTGACTCTCGGGGTAATAGTTAGTGTAGGGGTCGAGCGAAGCCAGCATGGCATCGATGGCCACCTTGATAGTCTTGCCCGGGTCAACATCGTCGACATAGTTCAGGTTGAGCTGCTTGTAGACATTGGAGAATATCTCCAGATTCTTGGCAATCTCGAAACCTCGGTCGTCGGTCTGGGCGGTCAGATGCCCTGCAACGCCGGCCAATAAAGTCAGTACAATTACTATTCTTTTCTTTATCATATCTCTACTATTTTCTTTTCAAATCCGTCGAGGGTGAGCTCGTCGGGGCTGACGAACCAAAGGAGGTCGCCGTGTTGGAAGACTATGTGTCGCGAAGGATTGACTATACGTTGTCCACCACGCTCGATAGCGATAACCATTGCATGGTGTTTTGTTGCGAGCAGTGAGGAGCCTATTTCCAGCCCGCAGAGCGGCCCGCCGGCCTCGACAAGGTAGCGGTACATGTGCATCTCGTGGTCGGAGTGGTCGTGAACCAGCAGGTCGGCTTCTTTGGTGATATCGGCGCGTATGGCGCTGACCTGCTCTTCGGTACCGATGACGGTGAGGATGTCGGCCGGCATCATTATTTCGGTCTTGGCCGGCATATCGATAATCTTGTCGCCACGCTCAATGGTTACGATGTTGGCTCCGTAGCGTATGCGTATATCGGCCTGTTCTAGTGTCTTGCCCGCCAACGGCGATGCGGCGGTCATACGGAGGCGCTCCATTGCGAAGTCGTTCTCCATGCCGACCGGGATATGGAACGAGGCCTGCGCCTGACGACTGTTGAAATTCTTGGTGAAACGCTCCTCGATCTGGCCATAGAAACCGTCTGCCTTGCGCGAGAAGAGCACCACAGCAACCACTATGACCGCCAGCACCATCAAGAAGCCCACGGCCATATCGATATATCCTGCTATTACGGCACCCACCGAGAACAGCGCTACAAAATAGCGCAGCAGCAGCAAGGGGATGACCACTGCATGCGAGAAGCGGTAGGTCTCGAACATCGCTTTGATGCTTTTCTTGCTCACATTCTTGACGGCGACAGCCCATAGGAACGGCGACATCACTATCAGCGTGCCGACCAAGCCCAGCAGACGGCTCCATATCTGCGGTATTTCAAGGCTCTTGAAGAGTGTGTCGATAAACGGACGCAGGATTCCCAACGAGAGAAGCACGATGGCGGCCAATATCACTCCATGGAGCAGGATACCCGTGATTTGCTTGCGGATGAACCGTCCGATGGTAGCCCGGCTGTCGTCGTCGCCCCCCGAATTGACACTGTAGCGTTCGAGCACCTTCTTGGCCTTCTCGGGCAACCTGGGCTCGATCCAGTTGTATGCCGGAAGGGCGCCCTTGATCATATAGGGCGTCACGAAGGTGGTGAGGATCGACACCGAGACGATTATGGGATAGAGGTTCTCGTCGATGACACCGTAGCTCAAACCCAAACCAGCGATGATGAACGAGAACTCGCCGATCTGGCAGAAGCAGAAACCGCTCTGCACTGCAGTTTTCAGCGGCTTGCCGCTGAGCAGCACTCCCGTGGTGGCCGCGAGGCTCTTGAAGACGATGATGCTGGCGGCGATGATAAGCACTGTGAGCCAGTGCTTGCCCAGAACTGCCGGTTGAATCAACATACCCACCGACACGAAGAACACGGCACTGAAAAGGTTCTTCAACGGGGTTATGAGGCGATGGATGACGTCGGCCTCGATGGTTTCGGCCAGGATGGCGCCCATCACGAAAGCACCGAGAGCGGTCGAGAAACCGGCCTTCGCGGCCAGCACCACCATTCCGAAGCAGAGGCCTACGGCCACCAGCAGCAGGGTCTCTTCGGTCATATATCGGCGCATCCAGCGCAGGAAGGTCGGTATTAGATAGATACCGAACACGAACCACACTATCAGGAAGAATACCAACTTCACGATGCTCATAGCCAATGCTCCGCCGTTGAAGGTCCGGCTCACCGAGATGGTGGAGAGCACCACCAGGAGCAGGACGGCGATAAGATCCTCGACCACAAGCACGGCCGTTACCGTCGAGGTGAATTTCTGCTGTTTGAGTTTCAGGTCGTCGAAGCTCTTGACAATGATTGCGGTGGAGGATATGGAGAGCATACACCCGAGGAAGATACAATCCATGTCCTTGAATCCCAGCAGGTGCCCCACCGTGTTGCCGATAAGGAACATGATGGCCAGCTCGGTGAGGGCGGTAATGGCACCTGTGGCACCCACTTTTTTCAGTTTCTTGATGCTGAACTCCAGACCCAGGGCGAACATTAGGAAGACGATACCGATATCGCTCCACACGTGTACGCTTGTAGGGTCGGTGATTACCGGGAACCACTTGAAGTAGGGGCCGATGAAGAAGCCGGCCAGGATGTAGCCGAGCACCAAGGGCTGCTTGAGCCATTTGAAGATAACGGTGATGACGCCTGCGGTTACCAGAATCAGCGCCAAATCCATGAATATTGCGGGTAGACTTTCCATACCGATTTTTAGTAGTTAAGGAGTTAAGAAGTTAAGGAGTTAAGACAATACACTATGATAATTCATCTTGAACAGCTTTGTTTTCATTGACAGACAAGCTATAAGCATTCAATAGTTTGCTTGATTATTCAATCATAATACGCAACTCTTCATATTGATTCTCAGTTATATATCCAAATCTATAGAAAAATTATATAGTTCCTGCACTCTTCCAAACTACCTTGGGAAATATTGAAAAACCTTAACTTATCAGCTTTGCTCAACTTTTTATAACCTTCAGCGATATTTGCCGTTATCGACACCGCTGCACGACGGAATTGTGTCAACAGACCGAATCTCTCCGTGTCGGGAAAATCTTGCGTAGCACGATATACCGCGAGCACAAACTGATGTGCTTTTTGCCACACAATCAAATTCTCAAAACTATATGTTGTCATATAAATGCTATTGTCTTAACTTCTTTAACTCCTTAACTTCTTAACTCCTTAATGCGTGGTACCGCGAAGCGCAACGCTTGGGGCAGACATTCCACCTCTACTCGACGACAGCGTATCAGCTCGCCGTCGGCGACGATGCTGAACTCGCGGTCGGATTCGAACACCATCGTATGCGCTCTCCTATGGTGCACCACATCATGCATATCGGGACGGTCGAGATGCTCGCCTTTCTTGTAGTGTCCAATCAGCCGCAGGAAACGGGGAATACTCAATGCATCGACGCATTGCGCCTCGAGCCATCCGTCGTCGACCACAGCCCTCGGGGCGCACTTGAAGCCGCCTCCCACATATTGGCCGTTGGCCGCCGAACCCAGAAGCATATCGCCCGAATGCCACGCCTCGCCGTCGACGGTGATGCGGCAGGGGTTGTGGCGCTTGTGAAGCAGGCAATGCACGATACCGGTAACATAGGACATCCGCCCGCCCAGAAGCGGCCAGCGCCTAACCGTCTCCATCGTACGGCACACCTCGGCCTCGAAGCCGAAGTTCATCACATTCACACAATAGCGGATCTGCCCACCGACGGTCAGCCGCAGAACGTCGACCGTCTGGGCTTCGCCCTCGGCGAGCGCCTTAAGGTCGGAGAAGTCGACCCCGGGCCAGTTCTTCACATAGTCGTTGCCCGAGCCGCAAGGAAAGCACGAAACCTCGGCATTGGATGCACTGCCGCCGGCCTCCATCACACCGGCGACCACTTCGTTCAGCGTGCCGTCGCCGCCGCAGGCATAGAAGCGGACCTTCTCGCCGGGCCTCTCATGGCACCAACCCGCCACAAACCGTGTGGCGTCGCGTGGAGCTACGGTGCAATATATCTCGGCTGCAATCTCCTGTATATCAAGTGCCGCCGCTATCTCGTCGCTGCAATCCTTCCCTCCGGCACACGGGTTTACCACAAAAATATGCTTCATCTAGTATCGTTCTTAATCTCATTTAACGACGCATATCCCTTTTTATTGTACAACCCAAATAAAAAAGAGGTCGCACGGAGAAATTTGGCCCTTCCGACGAGGTGCCAGCATTCGTGCTGCACAAAAGGCACATAATCACGCCCCGAAGAGCCATCCTCATCACACCCTCCTCACACCCTCCACACATCAACATCACACCAACATTACATTTTGGTAAGGTTGATGTATGGTTGATGTATGGTTGATGTAAGGTTGATGTAAGGTAGACATAAGGAGGATACGTCGTCGAATCGAAGAACTATCGAAGAACTATCGAAGAACTACCTCCGCTGTATGGATGATGGACGAAAGGCTATAGGAAGGGCAGTTGGGAAAATTATTTTTTTACATTAAAGAAAAAATCGTATATTTGCAAGTTAAAACTCACCAAAGATGCAGTTTAAAGATATTGTAGGACAGAGAGATGTGATAAACCGGCTGACGGAAATCATCGACAGCGGGCGCGTGAGCCACGCCCAGTTGATACTCGGACCCACCGAGGACGGCAGCCTCCAGATGGCTCTCGCCTACCTGCAATACCTCTGCTGCACCGACCGTCAGCACCACACTACGGGCGACCTGCGGGCCGACTCGTGCGGAACATGCCCCAGCTGCAAGAAGATAAGCCAGTTGATGCATCCCGACCTGCACCTTTTCTTCCCCAACGCCGCCAACTCGCGGGTGAAGAAAGACCCGTCGTGTGCCGAATTCCAGCAGGAGTTCCACGATTTTGTGCTGGAACACAACGGCCTTGCCACCCTCGACGACTGGTACGAAAGCCTGGGAATTGAGAACAAGCAGGGCCTCATCAACGTGCGCGACGCCGCCGATATCGTGCAGAGCCTCAGCCTGAAAAGCTACGAAGGCGGCTGGAAGATGGTGGTGGTTTGGATGGCCGAGAAGATGAACGACCAGACCGCCAACGAGCTCCTCAAGACCCTGGAAGAGCCCAGCCCCGGGACGGTGATACTGCTGGTGGCCGAGAGCGACGAGCGCCTGCTCGAGACCATCCGAAGCCGTGTGCAGACGGTTCGCCTCGTGCCCACGGGCAGCAGCCGCGACACCGCGCTTGCCGAGCAGTTCGGCCCGATGTTGGTGGCTTGGTTGCGGCTTCTTTTCAAGCTGAAGATGAAAGAATTGTCGAACCAGGTGGAGACAATGGCCGCCCTCGGACGCGAGCAGCAGAAGCTCTTCCTGCAGTACACACTGGGGGTGATGCGAGGATGCTTCCTCAGCAGCGCGGCCGGCATCCCCTACTCCATCGGTTCGGGCGATGAGAAATTCGATGCCATGTTCCCCCGCATGATCACACAGGAAAACATCGAGGCAATCGAACAGGCCTTGAGCGAAGCCATATTCGCCATCGAACGCAATGCATACTCGAAGATAGCACTTATGGAACTCTCGTTCCGAATGAGCAAAGCACTGAAAAAGAAATAAAAACGACACATGGAAGAAATCAAGAATACAGAAGCGAACGAACAGGAGCGTAATATACCGACGCCCCCTCTGGACACCGAAGAGACCGTTGCCAGCAAGGAGGACATCGAAGCCTTTATGCGTGAACGCCGCAAGGCCCGCGAGGAGAAAAAAAGCGTCATAGAGCGCGAGAACCCCGAAGTGGAGGAATACCACACCGAGGAGAGCGCCCTCGACCCCTACCTCGATCCCGACCCTGAGATACCGTGGGTGAAATACGAAGAATCCGTCTACCTCAGCCGCGGTTGCAACCACTGCCCGCTGCCCTATCACCCCGTATGCAGCTGCGAACGGAACAGCTGCTCGAAAGTAACCTCGACCAACTGGCTCGCCGGCATACGCCAGCCAACCGAGCGGCCGTTCGACTGCGTCGAAGTGCGCTTCAAGAACAACCACAAGGACTTCTACCGCCTGCCCGACGGACTCGAAGTAACCGAAGGCGACATCGTGGCCGTCGAAGGCGCCCCGGGACACGACGTGGGCATCGTGAGCCTCACCGGCGAACTCTGCCGCCTCCAGATGCGCCGCCACCGCATAAGCCCCGACTCGGAAAACATCCGCCGACTTTTCCGCCGCGCAAAAGAGACCGATATCGACCGCTGGGCCGAAAGCCTCAAAGAGGAGCGCAGCGCCTTGCTACGCACCCGCAAAATCGTGGAAGACCTGGGACTCGACATGAAAGTGAACGACGTCGAGATACAGGGCGACCACTCGAAAGCCATCTTCTACTATACCGCCGACGAGCGCGTCGACTTCCGTGTGCTCATCAAAGTGCTTGCCGAAGAGTTCCGCATGCGCATCGAAATGAAGCAGATCGGCGTGCGCCAGGAAGCCGGCAAGGTGGGCGGCATCGGCACCTGCGGCCGCGAGCTCTGCTGCTCGACCTGGCTCACCAACTTCAAGAGCGTCACCACCGGCGCCGCCAAGACCCAGCAGATAATGCCCAACCCGCAGAAACTGGCCGGCCAGTGCGGCAAACTGAAATGCTGTCTTAACTTCGAATACGAGGTGTATGCCGACGCCCTCAAGCAGTTCCCGCCCGCCGGACAGGCCATAAGATTCCAGAAAGGACTGGCCCTCTACAAGAAAACCGACGTGCTGCGCGGCATTATGTGGTATGCCTACGAGGGGCAGAACGACCTCATCGCCCTCAAGGCCGAGGATGTGAAGCAGATAATCGCCATGAACCGTAACCAACAGTATCCCGAGAAGTTGGAAGACTATCAGGTGGAACTCATGGCCGGCTCGGGCCTCGTACAGGAAAGCACCGACGAGGAGGTGGAGCGCGAAATACAGCGCCTGGCCGAAGGCGGCAACGGAGTGGTCAACGAAAACGGCGAAGAAGAGCGCCGTCCCCAGCGCAACGAGCGCCGCGGCGACCGCGATCGCGACCGTCAGCCACGCAACAACGACCGCCATCAAGAGCGCCACCAGCGCCCGAACGAGGGTGGCGAACGTCGTCAGCCCGCTCAGAACAAGCAGCGCCGCGAAGGTGGGAACAACAACAATCAACGCCGCAGCGGCGGCAACAACCGCGACCGCAGAGGATGAAAAAGCTAAGCGCCATAATAATTGTCTGCTGCCTTCTCCTTTCAGCATGCGACGGCAGCATCTACTACGACCAGAGCCGCGCGGTCGACGAGCACGGCTGGCTGCCCGGCGAACCGGTGGCATTCGACGTAGAGGTCGACGACACTACCAGCTATTTCAACTTCCTCATCGAAGTGCGGAACAGCATCACATATCCCTATAGCAACACCTTCCTCCTGATCAACACCACATTCCCCGACGGATCGGTGGCTTTCGACACCCTCGAGTGTCCGCTGGCCGACCCATCAGGACGGTGGTATGGGAAACGCACAGGCCGCCTTGTCGACTCACGCTACCGTCTGCGCGGCGGAAGCGCACGCTTCCCGATGATGGGCAAATACCACTTCGAGATTGCCAACGGCATGCGCGACAGCGCCATAGCAGGCCTCAAAGACATCGGCCTGCGAATCGAATACCGCAACACAAAATAGCACAATATGGCCATTAAGAAATCGCAGAAACACCCAAAACTGATACGCAACCTATGGCTTGCGTTCGGCGGATTGTGGGTGCTCATCATACTCTTCTTCACCTTCCTCTCGCTGGGATGGCTGGGATTCATGCCCTCGTTCGAGGAACTGGAGAACCCCCGCAGCCTGCAAGCATCCGAGGTGCTGAGCGACGACGGTGAAGTGCTGGGCTTCATAGGCCTGCAAAACCGCTCGAATGTCACCTACGACCAGATATCGCCAAACCTCGTAAACGCCCTTGTTGCCACCGAGGACGTGCGCTTCTACAAGCACTCTGGCATCGACGCCCGCAGCCTTTTCCGCGTACTCTTCAAGACAGTTATCGGACGACAGGGCTCGTCGGGCGGCGGCTCCACCATCACCCAGCAGCTGGCCAAAAACCTCTTCCCACGTGGACATCAGAGCAAGATAGGCGTCGTGTTCGTGAAATTCAAAGAATGGGTAGTGGCCGTGAAACTGGAGCACAACTACTCGAAGCAGGAGATACTGGCCATGTATTTCAATACTGTGGACTTCGGCAGCAACGCCTACGGCATCAAGACTGCATCGAAGACCTTCTTCGACAAGACACCCGCCGAACTGGACGTGGACGAGGCCGCCGTGCTTGTGGGTCTGCTCAAGGCTCCCACCACCTACAGTCCCATCCTGCACCCCGACCGCTGCGTCGAACGCCGCAATACAGTGCTGCACCAGATGCATCGCTACGATTACCTTTCCGACGAAGACTACGAGGCCTACAAGGAGAAACCACTCGACATGAGCCACTATTCGCCCCAGAGCCACAACGACGGCCTGGCCACCTATCTGCGCGAATACCTGCGCACCTATATGAAAGATTGGTGCAAACACCATCGCAAACCCAACGGTGAATACTACGACGTACACCGCGACGGCTTGAAAATATACACCACCATCGACAGTCGTATGCAGCGCTATGCCGAGCAGGCCGTGCGCGAACACTTCAGCAAGGAAATCCAGCCCGCCTTCGACCGCGAGCTTGCCAAGCGCAAAGGCAACCCCTTCTGCGACATCAGCAAGGACCAGCAGGAGAAATTCCTCACCCAGGCCATGAAGAACAGCGACCGATACCGCCACCTCAAGGAGGCCGGCCTCTCGCAAAAGGAGATCCGCTCCGCATTCAACCAGAAGGTCAAAATGCGCGTGTTCAGCTGGAAAGGCAATATCGACACCACCATGAGCCCTTGGGATTCGCTAATCTATTGCAAGCGGTTCCTCAACGCCGGCCTCATGTCGGTTGAGCCTGGCACCGGCTATGTGCGCGCCTATGTGGGCGGCATCAACTACCGTTACTTCAAATACGACAACGTGCAGAGCCACCGACAGGTAGGTTCGACCTTCAAGCCCTTTGTCTACACCATGGCCCTTCAGGACCTCGGAATGTACCCCTGCACCGAAGTGCCAAACTCGGAGGTGTGCTTCGAGGTATGGGGCAAGCCCGACTGGTGCCCAAAGAACTCGACCCACGAGCGTGAAGGCGAGATGGTCACCCTCAAATGGGCGCTGGCCCACTCGGTCAACTGGGTGTCGGCCTACCTGATGAAACAGGGCTCGCCCGAGCAGGTGATCAACATAGCCCGCAAGATGGGTGTGCGTAGCCCCATCGACGCAGTGCCCGCCATCGCCGTCGGCACACCCGAAATCACCGTCTACGAAATGGCCGGCGCAATGGCCACCTTCGCCAACAAGGGCGAATACGTGGAGCCCATATTCGTCAGCCGCATCGAAGACAGCAAGGGAATGGTGCTCGAACGCTTCACCCCACAGCGAAGCGAAGCTCTCAACGAGGTTACGGCCTATATGATGCTCGAGCTGATGAAGGGTGTCGTGCAGAGTGGTACAGGTGTTCGCCTCAACTACAAATACCACCTCAACCAATACTCCACCTGCATTGCAGGCAAAACCGGAACCACACAGAACAACTCCGACTGCTGGTTCGTGGGTATCACGCCCAAGCTGGCCACTGCCGTATGGACTGGCGGCGAGCTGCGATCCATCCATTTCCGCAACATGACCTACGGCCAGGGCGCCGCAATGGCTCTGCCCATCTTCGGTCTCTATATGGAGAAAATCTATAAGGACAAGAAACTAAACTTCTATCGTGGCGACTTCGAGCGTCCGTCTGTACCCATCGAGATGGATTGCGCCAATTTCCAGCAGGAGATCGAAAACGAGGGATTTGACTGGGATTTCTAAGCAGAAAAATGACTGTGGGAAACGGAAAGATAAATCTCTTGGGGCAAACCCTCGCACAGTTGCAGCAACTCTGTGCCGACGAAGGTTTCCCTAAGTTCACGGCCAAACAGATATGCGACTGGCTGTACAAGCACCGTGTCGACAGCATCGACCGCATGACCAACCTCTCGTTGGCCCAGCGTGCCCGCCTTCAGGAGATTGCCCACATTGGCCGTGAGACCCCCGTAAACTGCCAGCTGTCAAAAGACGGCACCAAGAAATACCTCTTCCCTGCTGCCGGGAGCTACATCGAGACCGTCTATATCCCCGACGGCGACCGCGCCACCCTCTGCGTCAGCTGCCAGGCGGGGTGCCGTATGAACTGCCGCTTCTGCAGCACCGGTGCCGGCGGCTTCCGCGGAAACCTCTCTGCAGGCGACATCGTCAACCAGCTCTTATCCATCCCTGAGTTCGAATCGCTCACCAACGTAGTGTTCATGGGAATGGGAGAGCCTATGGACAACATCGACGCCGTGCTCGACGCCTGCCAAGTGCTCACCGCCCCCTGGGGCCTCGGCTGGAGCCCCAAGCGCATCACCGTCAGCACCATGGGATTGATACCCGCCATGCGGCGCTTCATCGAGGAGTGCCAATGCCACCTTGCCGTAAGCCTCCACAACCCCGTGGCCGCCGAACGCGAGCGGCTAATGCCTGTCCAGCGGGCATACCCCCTCGCCGATGTGCTGGCACTGCTGCGGCAGTACGACTGGAGCGGCCAGCGACGCCTCTCGTTCGAATACACCATGTTCCGCGGCCTCAACGACGACCTCGCCCATGCGCAGCGCCTGCTCGAAGCCCTTAAAGGACTTGATTGCCACGTCAACCTCATCCGATTCCACGAGAACGGAACCGAAGTGCCTGCCGCCGACGGAGGCAAGCCCATGAAACTTGCCACATCCACACCGTCGGCCATCGCCGCCTTCGAGAGCCACATCAACCGCCATGGCGGCGGCAAGATAGTGTGCACCATCCGCACCTCGCGCGGCCAGGATATCGACGCCGCCTGCGGCCTCCTCGCCGGCAAGAAAGCCGACGCCTAGCCAATACTTATCTGCCAAGCAAGGGTTCTCCCCATTCAAAAAATCACCAATTCTAGTTATTGGCCAGTCACACTATTTAGTATACTTTTGCATCGAACTAATCATTCGATGCTATGGATATAAAAAACTGTGTTGCAGCTACATTGGCTGCACTCCTACTCACACTTTCCGCCTCTTTGCAGGCCCAAACCAGCGATACCGCGGCAGCAAAAACGCCGCGTCTCACCATAGGTGGATACGGCGAGGCTGTATACAGCCACCACTTCTATTCCGACAACGTGTTTCGTTACACGCACGCGGAACGTTATAAAGACGCGCCTGGCTATAGTCGCGTCGACCTGCCCCATGCTGTACTTATGTTGGGCTATGATTTTGGCCACGGATGGACGATGGGGACCGAAATCGAGTTCGAACATGGCGGTGTGGAGGCCGCTGTAGAGAAAGAGACCGAGGAAACCGGCGAGTTCGAACAAGAGGTAGAACGAGGCGGAGAGGTGGCTTTGGAACAATTCTGGCTGCAAAAAAGCTTTTCCAAGGCACTGAACATCCGTGCCGGACATATTGTTGTGCCTGTCGGCATGACCAACAACGGGCACCTTCCAACGCAATTCTTCACTGTCTACCGTCCCGAAGGCGAGAACACCATCATGCCATGTACGTGGCACGAGACTGGCATAAGCCTATGGGGCCGCCTTGGCGCCTGGCGCTATGAGGTGCAGTTGCTCCCGGCACTCAACAGCAACCTCTTCAACGATGCCGGATGGGTACACAACGGTTCGGCATCGCCCTATGAATTCCGCCCTGCCAACAGCCCTGCCACCGCTGCACGCCTTGACTGGAGCGGCATCCCAGGATTGCGGCTGAGTCTAAGCGGATATGCCGGAAACACCTTTGGCAACGATATCACGATCACCATATATAGCGAGACTTCGCGCTACTACGGCGCCACCGGCACACTTCTGATTGGAGCCTTCGACTTTACCTATGCCAACCGATGGCTCACTCTCCGTGGGAATATCGACTATGGCCATCTGGGTGATGCATCGCTCATCTCCACCCGCAACAAAAATCAGACCACCATGACCGGAAACCCCTATCCTCACACCGCCGTGGGCGAGAGCGCCTGGGGCGCCTCGTTCGAGGCCGGAATCGACCTTCTGGCATGGAGCCACACCATACAACGGCTCTACGTTTTCGGCCGCTACGATCACTACGACAGCTACGTCCCAGCCGAGGGATGGACCGACGTGCCTTGGGCTGAGCGTCAGGTCATCTCGGCCGGAATCAACTATCGCCCTCTGCCAGAGATAGCCGTCAAGGCCGAAGCAGGCATCCGCCTGCTGGCCGAGCAGTACAACAACGAGCCCTACCTGGCTGTGGGCATTACTTGGGCCGGGTTCTTCGTGAAATGATAATCGAACTTAAAATAATTATACTATGACAAAAACTATCCGAAACCTTATTGCCGTGACGGCATCTGTTGCCGTTGCAATGATGTTTGCCTCGTGCAAACATGAGACCACAGAAGAGTTCAACGACGAGGATGCAGCCGCCGTGGCCGCCCAGTTCGTTGACCACACCGTTGCCCCAACCTACACTGCCCTGGCAGCAAACGCCGAGCAGTTGGCCAACCAGCTGGCCGCCCTAAAGCAAAACCCCAACGACGCAGGCATTCGTACCGCTTGTGAGACTTTCCTCGCTGCTCGTGAGCAATGGGAGAAGAGCGAAGCTTTTCTCTTCGGTGCCGCAGGCGACTATGGTATCGATCCCCACATTGACTCGTGGCCCCTCGACGAGGATGCCTTCAACACCCTGATGAACAGTACCGAGATGCTCGCCGCCCTCGATGCCGAAGATGGCGATGTGGTGGCGGGCGAACGCCTCGGCAATGCCCTGCTTGGCTTTCATGGCATCGAGTACATCCTCTTCGCCGAAGGCCAACCCAAGGCTGCCAGCGCCATTACCGCTGACCAATGGACCTATGTAGCCGCCGTTGCCGGCGACCTTCGCAACCGCTGCTACCAGCTCGAGGTGGGCTGGCTCGGCGATGCCGCTCCGGCTTCGCACATCGCAAAGCTCGACGATATGGAGTTGCAGTATACCGTAGCCAGCGGTGAACTGAGCTATGGCGACAACATGAAGCGTGCAGGACAGGCCGGCAGCACCTATGCCAGCCGTATCGCCGCCCTGCAGGCCATCGTGCAGGGATGCGTCGACATTGCCGACGAAGTGGGCAGCAGCAAGATCTACGCCGCCTGGCACGGCGAGGATATTACCTATATCGAAAGTCCCTACAGTTATATGTCCATCACCGACTTCCACAACAATATTCTGAGCATCCAGAATGTATATATGGGAGGCGTTGAAGGACAACGCGACAACAGCAAGTCGCTCCACAGCTATGTTAATGCAATCGACGCGTCGCTCGACGCCCGGGTTGTCGATGCCATCAACAATGCGATGGCCAAAATCGACGCCATGCCCGCCCCCTTCGCCCTGCACTATAGCGAGGCCGCCAACGGCGAAGCCGTCGAAGCCTGCGCCGCCCTGAGCGAAACCCTCGACGAAGTGATTGATGCAATCCGTAACAACTAAAATCCATTGTATACTATGAGAAAAACAACACTTATATTATGCACTGCCCTGCTTGCCACGAGCCTTTGGGCCTGCAAGCACGACCCCGAACCCGAACCCACGCCTGCACCCGGAGTGGACGAAGAGACCTACGCCGGCGGACTGCTCGGCACCACCTTCAACCAGAGCGCTTCGGCCTATGAGGACCCCACGCCTGCCGTGGAACAAGCTGGCATGGTCAATGCCTTCAAATACGGCGAGTTCTTCTTCGAGCACACCGTAACCCAGAACAACCCGCCCTTCAACGGCCTGGGTCCCGTCTATGTCCGCTCCAGCTGTGAAAGCTGCCATCCCGGCTACGGCCACGGCCGCCGTATGAACCGCTACCGTGCCGACGACTGGGCCAACGGCTACCTGCTGGTTGTCTACGACAAGACCACCAACGCCTACGAGAAGTCGGTGGCCGGAATGCCGCAGACCAAGGCCGTGGCTCCTTTCAAGGCACCTATCGACGAGGAGAAAATCACCATCGACTGGCTTACCTATACCGACGAATGGGGAAACCGCTTCCCCGACGGCGAGACCTACGAACTGATCTACCCCGAGGTAAACATCCCGCAGGATGCCTTCTACGCCCCGCTCGACGCGCCCTACGGCAACCTGGCCTTCCGCCTCGAAAGTACAATCGGCATATATGGCACCGGCCTTATCGACGCCATCGACGACGACTCGCTCAAAGCCCAGTATCAGAAAGAATCCGACATGGGCTTCGAACTCAATCCCGCAATATGGGCCGGCGGCGACTGGGCGGCATCGGGCTACTACGGCAACACCAATCATCCCAAGCGCTTCACCTACGCCCTCTCGCGCGGACCCCTGCAGGACGCCCCCGGCAGCAATGCTATATGGAACATCACCAACGTCAACCGCAGCAACAAGCGCAGCCACTATCTGAGCCTCACCCCCTCGATCTACGCCAATGCCTCGGCCTCCGATCCCGATGTGCAGGCCGCATTCTACACCTACTTCCCCGAATGGAACAAGACAGGCGACCCCGCCACCGATATCCGCAACTACCTGCTCTGCGACACCCTTCCCGCCGAGATGAGCGACGAGGATTATGTCAATTTCATGGTGTGGCATCGCGGTCTGGCAGTGCCTGCCGCCCGCAACCTCGGCGACGAGACCGTCCAGCGCGGCCGCCAGCTGTTCCGTGAGATTGGCTGCACCCTCTGCCACCGCCCCAGCTGGGAGACCGGCGACGACAACTTCACCGACCCAACCCACTTCTTCGTCGACGGCGACTCGCGCCTGCCCCGCTACCCGCACCAGAAAATATGGCCTTACAGCGACTTCGTGCAACACCGCCTCTATATGGAGAACGACATCCGTACCGGTTGGTGCCGCACCACCCCGCTTTGGGGCCGCGGCCTTGCTCCCATCTGCTCGGGCCACGCCGACCGCCTGCACGACTGTCGTGCACGCAACGTGATCGAGGCCATCATGTGGCACGGCAACCGCCAGAGCGACGCCCGTCGCTCGGTCGAGAAGTTCCGTGCCCTCTCCAAAGCCGACCGCGACGCAGTGGTGAAATTTATCGACGCCATTTAATATGAGAATTTTCCGAGCAACCCTTATGGTGCTGGTGGTCATAGTATTGGCCGCCGGCACCATTGTCGAACGCCTGAACCCCGACATTCACATCTACAGCCAATGGTGGTTCGCAGTGCTTATGGCCATGGTGGCGGTGGCCGCCATAGTCGGCATCGTCCAAAACCGCATGTGGCGGCGCCCGTCCGCCCTGCTGGTGCATGCCGCCGTACCGGTGATCCTGCTTGGCGGAGCACTCACCACCTGGACTGGCCGGCACGGCAGCATCCTGCTCGAACCAGGCAAACCAAACCACGTGGTAACCAATACCGACGGCATGTCCTGGAACCTTCCGTTCTATATAGAACTCAAAGAGTTCGAGGTGGCTTCGTACGCCGGCACCCACACTCCGATGGATTTCAAGAGCCGCGTGGAAATCGAAGGGCAGGAATACACCATTTCGATGAACAACATACTCCGCTTTGACGGCTACCGCTTCTACCAAGAGGACTATGGCGAGGACGGCTCGTCGACCCTCAGCGTGGCACACGACCCGTGGGGTATCGCTGTCACCTATTGCGGCTATGCCATGCTGCTGCTTGGCCTGTTAGGGTTGCTTGTCTCGCCCAGAGGGCGTTTCCGTCAATTATTGAAAGGTGTAGCCGTGATGGCGGCCATCATGTTGCCGCTGGCGGCAACGGCCACACCGTCTCACCCTCAGACCCTTCCGCGCGATGCCGCCGACCGCATGGGGCGAATGATGGTGCTTTACAAAGGGCGTGTCTGCCCACTGCAGACCTATGCCAAAGATTTCACCACCAAACTGACCGGCAACGCCACCTACCACGGCCTCTCTGCCGAGCAGGTGCTCAGTGGCTACCTTTTCTACTACGACCAATGGGCCGACGAACCGGCCATCAAAGTGAAAGAAGAGGTCATGGGAACGCGCCGCGCCTCGATGCGGCAACTGCTCCTCCTCGACACAGTGCGCCCAGCCCCGTCGACACCTAAAGGTCTGCGCGAGGCGGTGGAGCGCTACAACCTCGTCAAAGGGTTGCTTTCGGGACGTTCGCTGAAACTCTTCCCAATAGCCGACTCGGTCGGGATAATCGGCTGGTACGGCCAAAACGACGACCTCCCGATGAACATCGCCGACGATGAATACCTGTTCGTTCGCCGGTGGCAAAACTACTGTCAGGAATTAATCATTACGGGCTCAATGGACGACCTCTGCCGTGTGTTCGACAAAACGGCCGAATACCAGCGCAAGTCGGGTGTAACCATGCCGGGAACCACACAGGTAAATGCCGAACGGCTATATAATGCGCTGACCACTGGCCGTTGGCTGGCCATGTCCAGCGTGACTCTGGGTTTGCTGGCCTTTGCTTATGCCATGGTATGCGAGGGACGTCGCCGCAAAACGGCACGCTGGGTGCGGACGGCATCCGTCGCATGGGTAGCCCTCCTCTCCGCTTTTCTGATCCTGATATTCGTACTCCGCTGGGTGGTGGGCGGCCATGCACCCATGGCCGGCGGGTTCGACTCGATGAACCTTATGGCCATTGCCATCGGTATCGTAGGATTGCTGTTCCTGCACCGCTATAACATCGGCCTTCCCGCAGCCATGCTCACCATGGGCTTCTGCCTGCTTGTGGCTATGATGAGCGGAAGCAACCCTCCTGTAACCAACCTCATGCCGGTGCTTAACTCGCCGCTGCTGACTATGCATGTGGCCGTCATCATGTGCTCCTACGCCCTGCTCTTCTTCGTAATGATGGGTGGCGCCGCTGGCCTTATCACCGGCAACGAACGCTATCGACGCCTCAACCTGGTTCTGCTATACCCCGCCGTAACCCTTCTGGCCGCAGGCATCATCATCGGCGCCGTGTGGGCCAACATCTCATGGGGCAGCTACTGGTCGTGGGACCCCAAAGAAGTCTGGGCTCTCATCACCTTGATTATCTATGCCTTGCCACTACACGAAGGGCTACTTCGCCGCCAGCATGCCTTCCACCTCTACTGCCTGCTGGCCTTCCTGAGCGTGGTAATCACATACTTCGGCGTCAACTTCCTCCTTGGCGGCATGCATGCCTACAACTAGCCCCAACCGGCAGCACTTTTCCCACCACCGTTCTTCGATCGTTCTTCGATCGTTCTTCGGTATTTCTTCGATCCGAATCGAAGAACAATCGAAGAACTATCGAAGAACTATCGAAGAACTATCGAAGAACGGTGGTAGTTGATAGGTAGTTGATAGGTAGAGGGTAGGTAGAAGACACAGAGAATCAGTATGTTATATACACGCACAACCCATATACCACTGATTTACAACACAATAAGCTTCAAAAACAGCACATTACTCCCCGTTTAAATGTTAAAACAATGTTAATTTTCACCTCGGGGTGTGACTCTAGGGGTACGCCGCGCGTTATAATATATAAAAGCGGGTTTTGCCTTCAGCCAAATGGGAAATGTTAAAACGGGATGGAAGCACAACAATCACACCAAAACACAACATCACACACATCCAACCACTTATGCGATATATTTATATCTAATAATAAAATCAAATGTTAAATAGTGAACAAATTTTCGACTTTCTCCGTCATATATTTCGACAAAGGGGAAACTATGAATGTGTGGTCCGTCGAGGGTGCCAAAAGTTAAATAATGTTAAAAATGACACCTCCGAGGCATTTTTTGACATCTTGTGCATCTAATATATAGTGAGGGCAAATTTCCGCCCGTTTGAAAACCAACAGTCAGAATGTCGAACCGAAACATGAGCACTATGAAAATCACAGAATAAAGCCCCGCGCGGACTCTTGTGCGCCGCCGCGCGGGGCAGAAACGCCGCCGGGGCAACTT
>ONYC01000068.1 GCA_900321975.1 uncultured Bacteroidales bacterium | reverse complement strand
GCTCGAACTGGTCCAGATAGTCGACGAGGTCTTCTTGAAGATGGGAGTGCGCGTCTGCGTCAAGATAAACAACCGCAAGGTGCTGGCCGGCATCGCCGAAATGATCGGCGCCCCCGACAAGATTGTGGACATCACCGTGGCCATCGACAAGCTTGACAAGATAGGGCTCGACAACGTGCGTGCCGAACTGGCCGAACGCGGCCTCACCGCCGAACAGGTTGCAGCCCTCGACCCGGTGTTCGCCCTCGGCGGATCGGCCGACGAGAAGATTGCAGCCCTCGAGCGTATGTTCGCCAACGTGGAAGTGGGCATAAAAGGTACCGCCGAGCTGAAAGAACTCTTCGGATATATCGCGGCGGCAGGCCTCAAATGCGATGTCGAGCTTGACCTCACCCTTGCCCGCGGCCTCAACTACTATACCGGCGCCATCTTCGAGGTGAAGGCCAAGGATGTACAGATTGGAAGCATCTGCGGCGGCGGCCGCTACGACAACCTCACCGGCATCTTCGGCATGCCCGATGTGAGCGGTGTCGGCATATCGTTCGGCGCCGACCGCATCTACGATGTGCTCACCGAACTCGATGCCTTCCCGGCCGACCTGGCCCATTCGGCCACCCTGATGTTCATCAACTTCGGCCCCGCCGAGCAGGCTGCCTGCATCGGCATCGCCGCCCGCCTGCGTGCCGCCGGCATCGCCACACTCATCTATCCCGATGCCGCCAAGATGAAGAAACAGATGGAATACGCCAACCGCCGCGCCGTGCCTTATGTGGCTTTCGTAGGCGAAAGCGAGATGAAGGACGGCACCGTAACACTCAAGGATATGACCGCCGGCACCCAGGAGACCTTCGGCGTCGACGCGTTAATCGAGAAACTGAAATGAAACGCCTGACAACCATACTGCTGCTGATACTGCTGCCTCTCGGCATCCGCGCCCAGGTGATCGACACGATTGCCGAAACGGGCGTCGGCGAGTGGGAGAACGTCCCGACCACGACCGGTGTTGCGCCGCTCATGGTACACGACACAGTCTACCTGCTGAAAACCGACACTCTGACCCTGATACGCATCGACTCGGTATATATCATCCGCACCGACACCATAGTGAAGCGGGTGGCCGATACCGCAGCCCTCAGCGCCATGAAAGACAAAGAGAAATTCTACCGCGAAATCCTTTCGGCCAACGGCGTGGACAAGGAGAAACTCGAGGCCGAACGCAACTACTATATCCACATGGTCGACTCGCTGCGCGCCATTGTGCGTATAGCCGAGATCGAGGCCGTGCGCAAGGAGGAGGCCAACAAGTACCTCGCCGAGCGCGCCAAAGCCGCCGAAGAGAAGGTGGCTGCCGCCACCAACCGCAAGAAGAAGGTGCGCCCCATCCAGGGCGTGGCCATGCGCTTCTTCCGCACACCCGCCTGGGAGATACGACTCGACGCCAACGGCGACCGCCGTATTGCCAACCGCAACGCGGGAAATATTGAGTTCGACTACGTTACCGGTGCTTCGGTGATGCTGTGGGATATGACCAAATATTTCAACAAGCCCCACGAACTGAAGACAGGCGAGATTCCCAAATTCGACCAGGATTTCGCCTACGACCTGGGCCTATATGTCGGCTTCGGCGGCAGCAACCTGTTCAAGAACTTCTATGTGGGCGGCAGCTTCCGCTTCGTCGACTTCTTCTACCTCACGGCGGGATTCAACATTGCCGAGTATCAAATCCTGGCCGAAGGCCGCGACACCTCCACCCCGCTGATTTATGGCGAGAGTATCGACGACGTAACGGCCAAAGCATGGCTCCTGAAGCCATTCGTGTCGTTGAGCATCGATTTGGATTTCCTGAGCTATATCAAGAAGTAGGCGTCAGCTCCAGATGCTGAGCTTGCTCAGGAACGATATATTCTCCTTGACGGAAGATTCAATGACCTGGTTGAAATCCAGGTCTTTTTCTTTGTGGAAAGCCACCTCGATGGGAAGGACATAGACAGGCAGATCGCCGACAAGGCCATGCAGACGCATGGCGTCCTTCTCGGTGGTGATGATAATCTTGCGCTCGCCGCGGATGGCGTCGAAAGCCTCGCGGATACGAGCAATGTCACGCTTGTTGTATTTGTGGTGATCGGGGAAGGCAATATGCTGCACCTTGCAGCTGCGGCGAAGCTCCTCGACCATCGGTTCGGGATGCGCGATTCCCGTTACGGCAAGCACGCCGTCGGTCTTGCGCAGGTCGATATCGTCGCCCATCACGCCGTCGAGTGTACGGAGGGTGCCATACTTGATGTATGAGAAGAACACCTTCTGGTAGTTCTGCAGCTTCAAGTCGGAGATGATGTTGTGGCGGTCGACCGGGTTGAGCGAGGCCGGGCATTTGGTTACGATCACGATGCTGGCGCGGTTGCGGCCGCTGCGGAACTCACGCAGGTTGCCATAAGGCAGTATGCGGTCGCGGAAATAAGGATGGCGGAACTCGGTGAGAAGAATGTTGATGTTGGGCTTTATGCGGCGATGCTGGTATACGTCGTCGAGGATTACTAGTTGCGGCGGCTTCGGCATATCCTTGGCGTCCGGCGTTTCTTGCCCTTCCAGATTGTCCGCAGCTTCAGGAATTTCCGGCACCTCCATCAGGCGTTTCACCCCCTCTACCCTATTCTCGCAAACCGCCACCCGCACTTGCGGGAACTTGGCGGCAATCATAGCCGGCTCGTCACCAAGTAGGAGGGCATCGTGGTTGCCGTCGTCGGCTTGATAGCCCTTGCTCCTGCGCTTATAGCCGCGGCTGAGCATGGCGGTGGGGTACTTGTCGGCCAAAAGCCTCAGCAGGTATTCCACCATAGGGGTCTTGCCGGTGCCGCCGGTGGCAAGGTTGCCGACACCGATGGTGGTGATATGCGGCGCCTCCTGCTTGCGGAACCCCATGGCATAAAAAAAATTCCGCACCGCCACACCCACGGCGTACCACATTGTCAGTGGCCATAAAACGTAGGATATGGTGGTGCGGAACGACATTTGCTGAGTTTTAAGCTGATGCTTACTACTTGAAATAGCGGTTCAGCAGACCCTCGAGGGCTTTGCCGTGGCGGGCCTCGTCGCGAGCCATCTCGTGGACGGTGTCGTGGATGGCATCGAGGTTGAGGGCCTTGGCGCGCTTGGCAAGGTCGGTCTTGCCGGCG
>ONYC01000120.1 GCA_900321975.1 uncultured Bacteroidales bacterium | reverse complement strand
GGTCCCAGTCGCAGGAGGCGCCGAGCTTGCGGAGCTGCTTCAGAATGATACCACCGTGTTCTTCCTTCCACTCCCAGGCATATTTCATAAATTCGTCGCGGGTGAGCGAGCGCTTGTCGATGCCGCGGTCAGCGAGCATCTTCACCACCTTGGCCTCGGTGGCGATGGAAGCGTGGTCGGTGCCAGGAACCCAGCAGGCGTTCTTGCCCTGCATGCGGGCGCGGCGGACGAGGACATCCTGGATGGTGTTGTTGAGCATATGGCCCATGTGGAGCACGCCGGTCACGTTGGGCGGCGGGATGACGATGGTGTAGGGTATACGGGTGTCGGGCTCGGAATGGAAGAGTTTTTTGTCGAGCCAGAACTGGTACCATTTCTCCTCGATAGCGCGAGGATCGTATTTAGAAGCTATTTCCATATATGATGTGTTGTTTTTTTTCGCGGTGCAAAATTACACTTTTTTTCTCAATTGTGTGATTGTTTTTTGATTATCTCCTCCAACTGGGCCGAGCGGGCGGTGAGTTGGGCGATGCGCATCTGGAGGAAATCGTCGCTGTACTTGCGGTCGCAGAAGCCGTTGCCGCGTGCCACGAAGGCATCGTCGTCGTCCTGGTCGACGGCCAGCTCCTCATAGCTGGCCAGCAGGCGGCGCACTTCTTCGAGTTCTTGGTCGGGGGTCATTTTTCTTTTTTCTTTAATGGCATTAAGGGCTTTAAGGGCCTTAAGGGATTATTTTGTTTATCGCTTGTTCGATTCCTTCGTCGTCGACCGAGGTGGTTACCATATCGGCGGCAGCCTGCACCTCGGGGACGGCGTTGCCCATGGCGATGCCGATGCCGGCCCACTGGAGCATCTCGATGTCGTTGCCGCCGTCGCCGAAGGCGATGGTCTCTTCCTGGCGGATGCCGAAGTGGCGGCAGATAGCCTCCATACCCTGTGCTTTGCTGTTGCCGTCGGCCACAATATCGGTGAATATGGGTGTCCAGCGCGGCAGTCGGCTGTGAGGCATAAGGCCTGATACCTTGCTGTCGAGCTCGGGTGGCATGATGGCGATAAGCTGGTAGGCCTCGTGCCGGCGCATCTCGTTGATGTCGACCATTGGCGGCATCTCGAACTCCAGCTGGTCGCGCAGCCGCAAGGCAATATCATTGACCTGCGCCCCCATCATGCTGTCGGCGGTGAAAAGCATGGTGGCTATATTGTGCTCGGCGGCGAAGTCGAGCCAGCGCTGCTTGTCTTCCTCTGCTATAGGGTTGGATAGAAGTGTGGTCTCAGGTGTGAATACAAGACCGCCGTTCATGGTTATGTGTCCTTCGAACGTTACGGGCATCGGGGGGATGAGCACCATAGGGCGGCCGCTCGAAATGAATGTGTGCACTCCGGCCTGATGCAGCCGGTCGAAGGCACGGATGGTGCCGTCGGAGACGCGGTGGGTGTTAAAACTGAGAAGTGTTCCGTCGATATCGAAGAATGCGGCTTTGATCATTTTGTGTTTTTAGTTTTCGCCATCTGCCAGGCGTTGAAGAGGTTCTGGTATACGCTGTAGAAGGCCAGGAATACGGCCGAGAGCGGTTCGAGGAATGTGCCGGCCATCCAGATGCCGAATCCGGTGTTCTTCTGCCCCAGGAGCTGGCCGCCGCCGATGCGGTCGCCGTGGCGTTTGCCCAGCCATCGGCCGAACGAGAACTGGATGATGCAGAAGAGGGCTGCCAGCAGGGCCAGCCATGCGATATTGAGCCAGTTGCCTTCGCCATGGAGGAAAATGAAGTCGATGGTGGTGCCGAGGGTGAGCAGCAAAGCGCACGCCCAGAGGTAGAATCCCGCTATATTCACTTTGGCTATTGCCGCATTGGCTTTAGGCCACCAGAGTTGCAGCGCCAAGGCGATGAAGAACGGCAGGGCAAGGGTGGAACCAATCTTGCCGAGCATCAGCAGGAAGCCCTGCCATAGGCCCAGTTCGGGATGCTCACCCACCAGGGTGAAGGCTATAGGTGCCACAAGTGCCACCATGAGGTTGCCCACGATGGTGTAGGTGGTTACCGTCTCGCGGTTGGCTCCCAGAAGGCAACTGATGACCGCCACCGACGAGGCTACGGGGCAGAGAACGCCTATCAGCACCCCTTCGGCCACGATGTTGTTGCCGAAAATCAATTTGATGACAAGATATCCGCCGGCGCTGACTACTATCTGGAACAGCATCAGCCAAAGGTCGAGCTTCGAGAGGCGCAGCTTGCGCAGGTCGACGGCGGTGAAGGTGAGCAGCAATATGGTGAAGATGATGAATGGAACCAGAAACGATATGGCAGCACACCAGCGGTGCAGCAAAAGGCCTAGCACGATGGCTGCGGGGAGGACATAGGGACGGTACTTCTGCATTGGTGGTTAGCGTAGTTTTTCGATCTGTTTCTGTATTTCGGCAGCCCGTTCGTAGTCCTCGCGCTCTTCGCAGCGGCGAAGCTCCTCCTCGAGGAGTTCGATGGTCCGTTCGTCCGACAACGGGGCGGGAGCCGGTATTTCGTCGACCCCGGTCTCTTCCATCACCTTGTCGTCGACCAAGATGGGGGTGTCGGTGAGCAGGGCAAGGGTGATGGCGTCGGTCGGGCGGCTGTCGATGGTGCTTTCGTTGAAGCCGTCGCTGATGTGGAGTGTTGCGTAGAAGATACCGTCCTCCACTCGGTCGATGGTTACTTCCTGGAGCGTAAGGCCGTATTTCTCCATCATAGAGCACATCAGTTCGTGGGTCATCGGACGGCGGGTCTTGGCCGACTGCTGTGCAAGCATAAGATTCTGGGCCTCGTAGGCGCCAATGAATATTGGTATCTGTCGAGTACCGCCAACCTCGCCGAGCATAAGGATATAGCTGCCGCTCTGCGAGAGACCGCTCTGGATGGTCAAAGGGAGGACTTTCTTCATTGCTGTGTTTACTTGGAGAGGTATTCGGCAAGTTTCTTGACGGCGAGGCCGCGATGGCTTATGCGGTTCTTGACGTCGAGCGGCATCTCGGCGAATGAGACGGCAAAGCGGTCGGGCATAAACACAGGGTCGTAGCCAAACCCTTCGCCGTTGGTGTGGCGCTCGGTAAGTATCTGCCCGTCGACTCGACCCTCGAAGTATCGGGGCTCGCCATTTTCGATAAGGCAAATGACGGTGCGGAAATCTGCACGGCGGTTCTCCTTGCCGTCGAGGGCGGCGAGGAGCTTGTCGATATTGTCGTCGAACGAGCAATGCTCACCGGCATAGCGTGCGGAATATACTCCCGGGGCGCCGCCGAGGGCCTCGACTTCGAGGCCTGTGTCGTCGGCAAAGACTCCGTCAGCCTTGCACTTCATCCTCTCCCATACCCATTCGGCTTTCTGCAGCGCGTTGCCTTGCAGAGTGTCGGCTGTCTCGGGAATATCGCCCTCAAGCCCTATGTCTGCCAAACTGACCACTTCGATGTTCTCGCCCAGAGCGGCGCGAACCTCGGCCAGTTTGTGCTTGTTGTTGGTGGCAAAAATCAGTCGTTTCATAGTATAATAGTAACGCCTGCGCGCTTTTTATATTGTATTGCAAAAATAAAAAATGAAACCGTTGATTCAACACCCAAGAGCACCGTATCCATGTCTTCCTCCCTCCAAAGTCCGTGTTTGGTACGTCTGTTGTCCGCTTGTTGTCCGCTTGTTGTCCGCTTTTAAAGCGGACAACAACCGGACAACAAGCGGACAACAAGCGGACAACAAGCGGACAACAATGGTATTTCTGTCGGTGCAGACACCTCGCCGCGATGCCTGCATGGCATCCTGGAATTAAAAAAACACCGGTCTGGTTCTGAACCAGACCGGTGCTTAGTATCATCAAAAACTGTAACTTATAAGATTATGCCAAACATAATGGGGTAGAGCTTCTGGCTGTCGTCCTTGAGCAGGGGCAGCGTGGCGGCTTGCACATAGAAGCCTATGCCACCATACTGCACAGCGGCCCGCACGTCGAGGCGGTAGGGGTTGAAGTGGCTGTTGATACTGTAGTCCTTGTCGGTATGTTCGTCGAAGGTTGCCTCCACCTCGTTGTAGTGGCGGCGCAGGCCGGTGTTCTTGCCGGTCCAGGCGAATCCCGGCATGGCGGTGATGCTGAAGTGCCAGCGATTGCGGTTGCCGAACTCGAACTTGATGGGCAGCATGACGCTGCGAGCCTTGAGCGATGTGGTGGCTACGCTTTCGCCCCAGGTACCTGCGGCAAAGCCGTTGGGGTCGGTGCTTTGGTCGTAGAGCACTTCGGGCGTGGCAAAGCGGAACTTGTCCCATTGTATGCCGATACCGGCCTTGAGGGCGAAACCGGTGGTGTTGATCACAGGTACGTTGATGGCCAACTGCAGGTTGCGGAAGTTGGTCACCGCCTCGGCGGTGCCTTCCACGCCGCTGAAGCCGTTGCCTATCTGGTCGCCCCAGTTGTGCCAGCCCCAGGCAAAGTCGAGCTCGGT
>ONYC01000123.1 GCA_900321975.1 uncultured Bacteroidales bacterium | reverse complement strand
GAGCTCGGAGTTGACTGTGGTGAGTTTCGATACCGTACGGCCGTTCATGTCGACCACCTCGACCATTGCCTCGCCGTCGAAGCCGCTGACTGTCAAGGTCACACTGCTTCTGGCGGGGTTCGGGAAGAGGGTCAGCGAGCCGCTCTCGACGTCATAGATGCCTTCGGTGGCAGCGGCGGTAGTGAAACCGACACGGTCGGCAGCCGTCGGGTGCGACACGACGCCTGTCTCGGTGCAGACGTTGACCAGATAGACCTCGTAGGGGGTGTCGGCATAGAGGCCGGTCATAGTGTAGCTGCTGTCGTTGGAGCCAACGTTGGCAATCGCGGCCTCGTTGTCGTTGAAGTTACCGACACCATAGTAGATACGGTAGCCGATGCTTCCGGCTGCGGGCTGCCAGCTCACTTTGGCGCTGCTCGAGGTGATATCGCTTACGTTCACTCCGCCAACGCCGCTGCAGACATCGGCGGTAGCCTGTATGGCATAGCTCCATTCGCCTTCGATATCGCTGTTCTGTCCGCAGAGGGCACGCACCTGGATATTATAGGTAGTTCCGGATACGAGACCGGTGAGGGTGAATGGGTTGGTGGGCGCGGTGTACTCAAGGGTGTCGAGCGTGTTGTATGCACGGATGCCCCAAGCTGTCTCAACGCCGTTGGAGGTCCATCCGATGGTGGCTGTGGTATAGGTGGTGGCCTGAACATTGAGGGCTGTGGGCGTCTGGCAGTCAATAAGAAGCGTACTGACAGTGTCGATAGTCCAGTCGGAGACGGTGGTTGCCGAACAGAGAGAGCGGAGGCCTACGATGTAAGCGGTGCTGTGGTCGAGGCCGGTGAAGGTGTGGCTCCCGCCACCGACGACGACACTGGGCATAGTGGCATCGAAGGTGCCGGTGCAGATTATCATCTCGACGCTGTCGGCATTGGCGGTATAACTGACGGCAACGGTAGTCTCGCCAGACACAAAGCCTGTAACCACGGGGGCAAAGCAGGCATCTGCGCCTTCAACGACCAGATCGTCGATAGCAATACCGTAGCCGTATTCATCGTGTCCCTCGAAAGCGAACTGGAAGGTGGGGCTGTTGCTATTCAGGGCCACTGAATCGAGAGTCCAGGTGCTGATATCGGAGATGAACGAAGCGAGGACAACCCAGGGGTCGCCGGCCGATGCACGGCCGAGGACAAACAGCTCGTCCTGATCGCCCGACCATTGATGCTGGAGGTGCCAGAACTTGATGGTGGCGTTGGCTACATTCGAGAGGTCGAGCACAGGCGATATCAGCAAGGAAGTGCTATAATTGTCATGGACCAGGCGCACGTTGGCGGCACCGGAATGGGGAGTTACCCCGTCGCGGGAATCGCCCGAGCCGATAGTCCATTCGTTGGTTCCCTGCTGGCGCCAGCAGGCGATGGAATTTTCGCTGTCGAAGCCTTCGCTCCACGGGAAGGTATTGACGACGTCGCACTGATAGACCAGCACCACGCCTGACAAGGTATCGGCACCGTGGCTGTTGGTGGCGATGAAGGTGATGGTGTCAACGCCGGCGGCGCTATAGACAATCTGCATGGTGTCGCTATTGGCGTTGGTCATGACAGCCTGTCCGGCTGCAGCCATTGCCGAGGTCCAGGCGAGAGTCATTCCGTTGGTATCGCCCTCCTGGTATTCCGCGATATAGGTATTTACTTCACCAGTGTTCGCATTGGTGTTGCCATATATCTGATAGAGGGGGTTGACTGTGGAACGGACACTGACATCGCCAAGCAGGACAACGGCATAGCGGGCGAGGCTTCGGAAAGCGAAGCTCACACTCTGGCCGGCATAACTGCCCAGCGGTATACGGCGATACTCGAGAGTGTAATTCTGGCTGGCATCCACCGTATTGACGGTGTCGACAAAGAGAGTGTCCGTATAGAGCATCGGCGAGCTGTTGCCCGCGACCGAGGCAAGGACCTGATATGCGGCCAGTGAACTAGTAAAGATGGCATCTGAACCACCACCGATGGCATACACCAGGCAGATGTTGCTGGCAGCCGCATCGGCGGGAATGTCGATGACGGGGGTCATAATCCAGTCGTTGGCGGGGCTGCCGCTACCGGCATAGGAATAGACATAGCCTTCGCCATTTTCAGCCGTCTCGGCCCAGTTATAGAACACGTTGCCGGCCAGGGTGTTCCAGCAGGCAGGAAGGCCAAAGCCTGTGAAGGCCTCGCCGAATGGCACCGAGGCGTTTGCACAAACGGTGGTGAACGAAAGTGTTGCCGAGTCAGACATGCCGGTCGACGAGCAAACCAGGCGCACCTCGACGTCGTAGTTGGTCGAGTGGGCAAGGCCTGTGAGATGGGCAACAGTGTCGGTTACCGTGAGGGTTGTCCATGTGGGTGCCGCATCGGTGCGGTAGCGCACTTCGAAAGTGCTGCCGGAAGAATGCCAGCTAAGCCAAGCATCCGTAGTGCTGACGCTGTCAAGGGCGAGCGATGTTACAGGCAGGCAGTCGCCTATAGGCTCGATGGCAAAACTGCGGATATAGACGCTTGAGCCTCCATTGTTCTTGAGGATGATATGGTTCTCGCTTCCGTTATAGCCGTTGAGGTAGACGACATGCGTGCCGAACACGCTGGGCGTAGCGGTTACCGACTGGATCCAAGTGATGTTGCCGCCTTCAGCATTGCACACACCGACATCATAGCCAACACCATCGTCATAGAGGTCGCAATCCACAATGCGTACCTGCATTGCGTTGAGGCTGTCGCCGATAGCGGGCGATATGATGGCAGCATAGTCGGTATAGAGGTAGAGCGAGTTTTGGCTTGTGGAATAATAATAGCTTCCGCCCGGGAGGTAGCTCCAGCAGGCGGAGTTAGTCCGCAATTGAACGTTGTAGCCGGCATGAACCGGGGCACAGGCAGTGGTGGCGCTCAGAATCGAGCTATAGGCGGTATCATCGCAAAGCGAGCCTACGCGGAAGAAATATTCTGTGGCGGGATCAAGTCCGGTTACAGTATATACGGTAGCAGTGGCGGTGCCGGAGGTAACCCACTCGGTGGAGGTATCGGCATGATATTGCACAAGCCAGCTGCCCTCGTCGCCACCGGCAAGCCATTCGAGGGAAACAGAGCCGGTATCCACACCAGTGACGGTAACGCTGGGAGCCATACAGCCACTGCCGCAGTTGCCGAAGAGCTGTATATTGGGAGCCACACCGAGGCTCGTGGGGTTGGCCGATGTGTTGTCAGGATCGATTGGGGCGCTGTCGGTATACCAACGGATACTGGTGCCGACGGTAACGCTGTCGCATTTCCAGACAAGCCCGCTCTGGTAGGAACCGGTGTTGTTGGACACTGCGACAACCAGGTTGCCCGTGTCGGCACGGACGAAGACGGTGTCGAAGGGAATCATATTGAGCCACCCTTCGGTGTTGGGGATGAAATAATAGTTGGAAACCACCTTGGTCATCTGGCTGAAGGGGATATATGATGTCGGGGTGAGGTTGGTCTGGGTGGTATAGCCAAGATAGATATCGATATTGCGACCCAAACCGCGGGGGGTGGCCACCTCGAAGCTTATGCCGTTGATGGTGTCGAGGTTGCCCAACAGCGAGTCGGCATAGAGTTGCTGACTGTAGCCATACTTGTAGAAGCCATGGAAAGGCACCTGGTTGTTGTTGATATTGCCTCTGAACTCGGCACAAGGGGCTCCATGAGGCATGAAGGTGGTGGTTTTGACGGTCGAGCTGTCGCTATCGCCACAGATTACCAGGAACGAGGCGCGGTATCTATGGTTGGCGACGAGGTCGGTGAAGGTATATGCATTGGTGTCGGTAACCGTAACGGTGGGGAGCAGCAAGCTGTCGGTAAGGTCCATCAGGGTGATTTCCACTGCCGTCGGGGCGATACCGCCAGTACCAGTGAGATTCCACTGGAGGACGGCGGCATTGGCGGTAACGGCTGCAACCGTGGGGCTGGTAATAGCATAGCAACGGTAGTTGGTGGTGAACTGTCCGATGGTGATATAGGAAGAATAGGCTGATCCGCAGACACTGGCCACACTGGCTTCGTAGGTGGTGTTGCCAGTGAGGTTGAGAATAAGGATAGTGGTGTCGGTGGCATAATAGTGGAGTGTATCGGTGGCGCTGGCCAATATCACATCGTATGAGTCGGGGGTGTTGTCGCATGACCAGCTGAGCCGCACGGCGTCGTAGCTGACGCTGTCGATGCTTCCGCTGGCAAGGCGCGGGGCAATACAATCATCAAGCTCATCGATGACAACATCGTCGATAACCACGTCGCCCGAGCCGTTGCCGATCACCACAACACGGAAAGCAATGCAGATGCTGTCGCCATAGTCGTAGCCTGTGAGCGTGCTGGTATTGAACTCATACAGTGCATATCCGTCAGGGTCGGCACTGATTGTCGAGAGGGCCACGAACGTCGAGGTGTCGGTGGGGTCGTCCATCACGCCGGCCTCGAGGGTGATATATTCTCCCAACCCTTCCGACTGCATCCAATAGGTAATATGCAGTTGCGAGGGATTGCCTGCGATATATGGCGTTACGGCATAGGCCGGGCCATCGCCCACCGAAGCATTGTATGCACTGAAATAAATGCATTTCATACCATTGTGGGACATATAACTCGAGTTATATACTTTAGGGTATGCATCCATACTCCCCGACAGCCAGTTCATACTGTACAATGCTTCGGGACGGCTCCAGCAAAGTGGCATATCGCCATCGGCATCCCCTTCGAAGGTGTAGGTTACCGGCAACTGGGAGGTGGAAGCACACTGGGTCTGCATTTCGGCCATCGTCCAGGTGCTATAGTTGTCCATGCCACACATAGCCCTGACCTTGACAGTGTAGACCGTCGAGCCGACAAGGTCGTTGACGGTAACAAAGGTGTCAACAATGCCCTGTATAAGGCTGTCGCCCACCATGACTTCCCATTCGTTCTCGTTCGAGCCGTGCGACCAGTGGAAAGCAAGGCTGCCAGTGGTGGCAACATCCAAAGTAAGGGCAGTGGGAGCAAAGCAGAACTCATCGTCGCTGAAGAAGAAATCGGTCTTGGGAAGGAAATTTACCACACTGCCGGAACCCATATAGCTGTAGTACGAAGCGCTGGGCGAGGTTATACCTTGGGCCGAAGATGTGCTGTAGCTTCCGCCTGTGGTTTGGATATCTAAAAGCAGGTTGCCGCCAGAGTATTCGAATGCATTGCTGAAGCCAATCTCGAAGGATCCGTTCAGCGGGCCGCTCCACACTTGGACAAAGCTGGCCGAGGTATTAAGTCCGGCGAGTGTCGAATCGTCAACTATGGCCAAACTTATCACAGCATTGGATAAACTCCAACTGCCGGTAACATAGATTTTCAATCCCGTGATGTTCTGCCCTACCATTGCGCTGAGCAGGCTTGCCGGGTAGACAATCTGGTTGCGCTGATCATAATCGGCCCAGTAGCCGTAGAGGGGAATATGAGCCTCGGTTGCTGTGCCGTTGGCCACGGTCAGAGTGTCTGACGTTGCAACTGCCCTCGGGGGCAGGGCGATAAGCACTGCCAGGGCGAGCATTTGTAACATTTTCTTCATTGTTTTCACTTATTGTTTGATACTGATATTAATTTACCTTTTTTATCTCCACACCATACTAATATAGGTTCATTATCAACATATTGCCTATTATAAACCCAAGGAGAACATATGCAAATATAAGACTTTTTTTGATATGGCGATGAAAAAAAGGGCGCCCGGTTGGGCGCCCTTTGGTAGGGTTACACACTAGTGTATTACTAGCGGACGATGAGCTTGCGGACTGCCGTCTGGCGCTCGCCGGTTACGCGCACGAAGTAGGCGCCCTGGGCGAGGGTCGAGACGT
>ONYC01000028.1 GCA_900321975.1 uncultured Bacteroidales bacterium | reverse complement strand
TCTACCCTAGCCTTCCTGTCAAAAACCGCCGCAAGATTCTACTTAAATGCCTTTTGTTTTATCAATCTCAATCAGATTGTAAAAGATTGTAAAAGAAAAGTTCCAATGAACTACATCAAGCGTAAACTCCACAATATTACGCACCCATTACTGGGGCGTATCTTGATGTTGCACCGTGTGGTGGAACAGCGCAGCGAGGGCAAAAACCGTGAGCTTGAGATTACACCAGACTTCCTGAAGCAGACTATTGACGACTACCGTCAACAAGGCCACCAGTTTGTCTCGATCGACGAGGCTTGCGACATCATCTCCAAAGGACACACCAAACACCCCTTCGTTTGCCTTACTCTCGATGACGGTTATCAGGACAACTATGATATCGCTTATCCCATTCTGAAACAGCTGGAAGTGCCCTTTACTATCTATGTCACAACGGGGTTCATTGACAATCGACACCCCATGTGGTGGTACACAAATGAGAAATTGGGAATCAACACAGAATCCTTGAGAACATTAGATGCCGACCCACTCTGCACAATAGGTGCACACACCGTTAGTCATCCAAGACTCGACACCCTTTCTCCAGAGGAACAAAAAAAAGAGATTGAGCAATCCCTGCAAGAATTGGAGTCCATCCTCAGGCATCCCATCCGCCACTTCTCTTATCCCCATGGCGCCTACAATGCCGACACCCTGAAGATTATAAACGACTGTCATTTCGTCTCAGCCCTACGGGCTTGGGGAGGAACTATCCGGAAAGGCGATGCTACTCTGTTGGAACTGCCACGAATAGAACTGAAAGAACCATGAAAACCTTTGGCACAGGAATAAAAGACAAGTTATCGGTCATCATCCTATCTTACGCAATCGACGATGATATATATGAGATGAATCGCCGAGCATTGAAGTCTCTTATCGAATCCGAAACATGGACTGACGATAACTTGCAGGTGTTACTTATCGAGAGCAAGAAAGACAGCAACTATACCTATCCGTTCCCCAACGTTGATGTGCTTATTCCCAATGAAGATTTCGGTTTCCATAAGTTCTTCAATATCGGCATAAACAAGACTGACGGAGAATACATCGCCTTCTGCAACAACGACATCATCTTCAAACCCGGATGGTTCCGCGAGATAAAGAAAGTCGCCGATGCTCATAAACGCCTCAAATGCTTCTCCCCTATCGACGACAGCGGAGACTATCCCAAGATGACACCTGAAGCGCTACCCCGCGACAAGGATTACTATAAAGGCTGGGATCATCAGAAACATTTCGCACCCTGGTGTTTTGTGTGGAAGCGAAAAGTGTTCGACATTACAGGCCCATTCGACGAAACTTTTGACTTGTACGGTGCCGATGGAGATGAGCTGTTTACATTAAGCAGAAATGCTCTATGGAGTGTAGTCTGTACCAAATCCGTGGTTAACCATTTGGCTGGACAAACAACAATAGTCAAACAATCCAATATAGACAACAAATACCGTATTACCGACTATGACAAATACCCTCTTACAGACTTTGAAATAAAGCACAACTACCAATGGCTATATGACGACTATCGTTTCTATGAAGCATTTCATAAGATGAAAAAGAAATGGGGTATAGAAAATACCGCCTTGTGGCTTCAGCGCAAAATCACGAAATGCCCACTTATAAATTATCGTCCAATTAATCTTGCACTCTTTTCTAAAAATGGCAACTTATTATTTACTAAACTACGCGGTATAAAATCATAGCCAGTCTTTTTTTAACGAATTAAAATGCGACGCCTCGTTTTCCATCTTGGCCATTCGGCTGGTTTCTACTCCGAATTCAACAATATGGTACTCGCTATCCTCTATTGTCAACGGCATAATATTGCATTTGAATTATATTCTGCCGACGCAAATTTCCGCATAAAAAGAGGGTGGCAAGACTACTTCTTGCCCTTTTGCAACGAAACCAGAAATCCCGTCCATCACTATATAAACCATCGTTTCGATGCACCAAAAGGAGGCAACCGAAAACTATTATATGACACATATAAGCGTCTCTTCCCTAACAATTGCCTCATGTCCGAACTATGGAATGATTTTCGTCATATAGATTATTCCGAACTCACAACTTCCGAAGTCCAGAAACTTTCTGCACCAATCATTAATGATATCTATAGATTCAACCCTTCCACACAAAAGCAGATAGAAAACTTAATATCCACAATTAATCTAAGCTGTCCATATATCGGTTTTCACATCCGTGGGGGCGACAAACAGTCTGAACACGACTTATTATCAATCGAAAAATATATTTCTAAAGCGGAGAAACTATCCGATATCCGACAAGGGTTAATATCTACTGATGACTATCGCAATTTTGAAACACTTTGCGAGCAATATCCAAATTGGAAATTCTATACCCTCACACCGAATACGAGCCAAGGATACCACCAAGACAGATTCACCAAACTTACACCTCAACAAAAATACGAAGAGTTAATTATTATGTTTGCATCAATGGAACTATTGTGCCATGCGGAACTAACAATATGCACATATAGTTCCAATATCGGCATGTTTCTTGGTATGAGAATGGGAGATAGCGCAATAGGCGTTGATATGGATAATTGGATGATTTGGTGATATTTTGATTGATTAATCCACATAATAACACGCCTATTAAAAAACCTCATCACAACATTATGCGAAATCTTCTAAAACAATACAAGCAGAACTCACTTCGTACTATTGATAAACGGATATACTATCATAACTTCTGGGACGGGCAGACAGCCGATGAAATATGGTTCACTGGGTTCTTGAAAAACAGGGGATTCCTTGAGAAATATTCTAAAGCACGATTCTCATTTTTCTCTACCCTTGGCGACATAAACATCCTCAGAATTGATACTTTGCAACACCTCTTGAATATTTTGGGAAGCAAGCGGATACGTATTTTTTTCAACGGCGAGAACAACCACCACCCAATATTCAAAGCCTATGAACATAATATGCTAGACTATCGTAGTATTAATCTTAGCCTTGGCTTCGATTATATCGATAATCCACGCTATCAGCGATTCCCATTGTGGATATTGGAGATGTTTCCCCCTGAGTCCACAGAAAAAGACATAAAACACATCTGTGATAACTTAAGCCGACAACATTGGGATCCTACAACACGACACCGTTTCTGCGCTTTGGTTTCGGGTACCAGTTCTTGGCTTGGCACGAAAAGTATGGAAATGCGAACCCAAATGGTGAATCAACTCAACACCATCGCCACCGTCGACTGTGCTGGGAAACTCCTCCACAACACCGACGAGTTGAAAGAACGTTTCAACGACAACAAGGCCGAGTTCCTTAAGCAATATAAATTCTACATCTGCCCCGAAAATGCCTCAGTTGAAGGCTATGTGACGGAGAAGCTCTTCCACTGTATTGGCTCGGGCTGCGTTCCTATCTACTGGGGATCGAACAACAACCCCGAACCAGACGTGCTTAACCACGACGCCATCCTCTTCTGGAACCCTGACAGCGACAACAGCGCCTTAATGCAACAAATTGAAGAACTGCAAAACAACCCCGCCCGCTACCGCGAGTTCTACGAGCAGCCTCGCCTGCAACCCGACGCCTGGCAGGTTGTGGCTGGATGCTTTAATCGGCTAGAAGAGCATCTTAATGACATTTTAAAGTAATTCTCTCTCAATCAATGGTATGCCTGCGAGCACCTTTTTAATCAACAAGATACAGCGAGTCAACTAAAAGAACAGAAAAGAGATTCGTTGGATTCGTGTGATTCGTGGTCTTTTACATTTCCTTCAGATTTGAAAAGATTGTAAAAGAAAATGATTAACGGTCAATTAATGGCAATTAACGTTATATTAAAGAGTTAATGCGTTTTTCCATCATCATACCCGCCTATAACGCCGAAGATTTCCTACCTAGGTGTCTTGACAGCATCTTTTCGCAGGAGTTCACGGACTATGAAGTGATCGTCATCGACGACGGCAGCACCGATGGCACTGCAGCTCTGCTGGGAAGCTACCCTCAATTGAAGGTCATCCACCAAGAGAACCAGGGTATGGCTACAGCCCGCAACCGAGGGCTCGATGCAGCACAAGGCGACTATATCCTTTTTGTTGACAGCGACGACGAACTGATGCCACAAGCTCTCTCCTCATTGGCGCCACACCTGAACGGCGAAGACATCATTGGTTTCGGCACCAGAATCCTCAACGAACAAACCGGTGCGACTGACGACTTCCATCTTTCAAATCACGACACCAAACAATATTCTGGCTGGGAATATTTCAACCGCCACCGGTTGGAGGCCACTCCCGTACACTTCGTATGCATCTGGCAACGTGCTTATAAGCGGAACTTCCTCGAAGATAACAGCCTGCGCTTTGCCGACGGCCTGCGCCGAGCCGAGGACGACCTTTTCACCACTATGGCCTTCCTTCATGCACAACGGGTGAAGACCATAGCCGATTGCCTTTATATCTACCACGTGCGGCCCGGCAGCATAACCCGAAGCAGTGATCCGAAGCTGGATGCCGACAGCTGGAGTGTGCAGCAGACCCTTGCCGACACTTTCATTCCTATGACTGGCATTGACAAAACGGTTATTTACCGAGTGCTTGCATCAAACTATATCAACCACATCTCCGTGAAAGGCAACACTCTCACCCACCCTGAGTGGCATCAATTTCAAACGGTGTGCGTCACCCCGCGCCACCGCCGGCTCTACAGCATCGCCCGCACCAGCCGTGCACTACTGCGTTTATACCTATTCATTGCAAACCTCATCCATAGATAATCGTACTAATGAAAAATATACTCATCGTTTTCGGCACACGGCCCGAGGCCATAAAGATGGCGCCGGTGGTAAAGGAACTGCAGCGGCGCAGCGACCGGTTCAAGACTGTGGTGTGCGTTACCGGCCAGCATCGAGAGATGCTCGACCAGGTGCTCGACATATTCGACATCCGCCCCGACTACGACCTCAACATCATGCAGCCGGGGCAGGACCTCTACGACATATCTTCGCGCATATTGCTCGGAATGAGGGACGTGCTTGCGACCGAGAAACCGGACGCTGTGCTGGTGCACGGCGACACCTCCACATCCACTTTCGCGGCGCTTGCCGCCTTCTACCAGCAGATACCTGTGGGGCATGTGGAAGCCGGCCTGCGGACTTACAACATCTACAGCCCTTGGCCCGAAGAGATGAACCGCCAGCTGAACGGCCGTCTCTGCACCTGGCATTTTGCCCCGACCGAGCGCGCCCGCCAGAACCTGCTGAAGGAGAACATCCCCGACGCGCAAATCGCCGTTACCGGGAACACCGTAATCGACGCCCTTCACTGGGTGGCGACTTCGGGCAAAGCGAAAGCCCCCCAATTCGGACGCGACGAGAGCCGCCGGATGGTGCTCATCACCGGCCACCGCCGCGAGAACTTCGGCGACGGAATGGCCCATATCTGCCAGGCAATCAACACGCTTGCCGGGCGTTTTCCTGACGTGGATTTCGTCTACCCCATCCACCTCAACCCGAACATCCGCAAGCCTGTACACGAGATCGTCGACGGAAGCCTCAGGAACATCTATCTGATGGAGCCGCTCAACTACCTGGAATTCATTGGGATGATGCAGCAATGCACCTTGGTGCTGACCGACAGCGGCGGCCTTCAGGAGGAGGCGCCCGCTTTCGGCAAGCCGGTGCTCGTGATGCGCGACACCACCGAACGCCCCGAAGCTGTCGAGGCCGGCACGGCTCGCCTGGTGGGCACCGACAGGGACACCATCGTCGAGGCGGTGGCCAACCTGCTCGCCGACCAACAGGAATACGACGCTATGTCGCACGCAATCAATCCGTTCGGCGACGGAAAAGCGGCACAAAGAATCGCCAACCACTTACTGGCCTCTGACACAATGCTTTCCACCAATCATCCATACACCAACCTTACATCAACCATACACCAACCATACACCAACCATACCAAAAGGTAAGGATGGTGTAAAGGTGGTGTGAAGGAAAGGTGCCGATGAAAGTGCGTGGACAGGGACCTGACAACTTGACAAAAAGAATCACACACAAAAAACACATAAACAAAACCAAAGAAATATGGCGACTAGAAAGAACAGACAAACTGACAGAATGAGCGGCAAGCTGGGGTCGAAAATAATGTATACCTGGAAAGGGCGCGATTGCGAACGTGCATATGCAAAGCCCAAAGACCCTATGACACCGGCGCAGATGGCACATCGCCTCGTGTTCGGTACTATGTCGAGTCTCGGCAAAGCGATGCTGGAAGTAGTCAAGATTGGTTTACGCGGCAAAGCCGCCGAAGGGAGAACCACCGAGAAGAACATCTTCATCAAACTCAACAAACAATGCTTCAGCATAGCAGATGACGAGGTATCAATCGACTACGCGAACCTGAAGGTGGCCGACGGGCCGTTGGCTGCTGTCGATTTCGGCGAGCCTTCGACCGTCGACGGCCGCACCATTCGCGTTGCCTTCAGCAACCGTGAGCATGCCGACCGGTTCAACTATGTGATGCTCGTCGCCTACCTGCCGGGAAAACACAACTGCATGCTTTCCGAACCCGTGTTCCGCAGTGCCGGCGAGGCCGAGATAACGCTGCCCGAAAGCTGGACAGGCCTTCCGGCGCACATCTACGGCTTCTGCTGGGACGGCAAAGACATCGCCTCGCCGTCGAGCTATATCGGCGCAGTCAATCAACAATAATGACTCCTGACTGATGCGATTCTCAGTAATAATGCCCCTCTACAACAAGGCCCCATACGTCCGCAAGGCGGTGGAAAGTGTTGTTGATCAGACATTCGCCGACTGGGAACTAATAGTTGTCGACGACTGCAGCACCGATGGTTCAGCCGCTATCGTTGAGCAGATTGTTGACCCACGTATTCGGATAGTTCGGTTAGAGGAGAATGGTGGCGTAGGTGCCGCCCGTAACCGAGGGGTTGCCGAGAGTACTGCACCTTTCGTTTGCTTCCTTGATGCCGACGACTGGTGGGAACCTACCTTCCTCGAAGAAATGGCGGCATTGATTGAACGTCATCCGGATGCCGGAATTTATGGCACAGGCTATTATATCGTAAAGAACGGCAAGAAGCGAGTGGCACCTATCGGCATTGACGAAGGATTCACCGAAGGCGAAATAAACTACTGCCAAGTGTACGCCAAAACGCTCTGCATGCCGCTGACTTCAATATCGGTATGCATACCGCGCAGAGTGTTCGACGAAGCAGGAGGTTTCCCCGTAGGCATCACTCTTGGCGAAGACTTCTTACTTTGGCTCCGCATCGCTCTGAAGCACAAGACTGTTCTTTTAAACAAACCGTTGAGCAACTACAACCAGGATGTAGATATCACATTCCGAGGCACACACCATCTACATCCACCAGAAAAACACATGTTGTGGCGGCTCGGAGAATACGAGTCATTTGAAAAGACAAATGCCGACTATAAGCAAATGATCGACAATCTTCGCACATATAGTCTGATGAACTACCTGCTGGACAAACGCTATAGCAATGCCGCCCGCGCCGAGCTGGCCAATGTGAACTGGAGCCGCCAACCGGCGTCTGTCCGGAGACTATATCACCTACCGGTGTGGATGCTTAGGCTTAGGCAATACATCCTGTTGGTAGGCTCCAGCATAAAGCAACGCATAAAGACAAACCATGATGGAAGATAAACAAATAATGCTATCGGTCGTCGTATGCACTCACAACCGCGCCAAATTGCTCAGGGAAGCGCTTGGTTCAATCTTTGGGCAGAGAGTAGACTTTACGATGGAGGTCATCGTCAGCGATGATTGCAGTACAGACAATACTGTCTCCATGCTCAAAGAGTTAAAAGAGAATCATTCTATGCTGCGGATCAATGTCACTCCCGAGAATTATGGTCCTGGTGGAAACTGGGCTTCTGCAATGAAATTGGTGCAGGGGAAATATGTGGCATTCCTTGATGACGACGACCTATGGCCCGATGAAAATCGTATGCAAACACTCGTAGATTACCTCGAAGCTAATCCCGATATAGATGTGGTTTATACTGATGGTTTTACTTTCAACAAACGGGGGAAAAAAGAACCATATCTGTGGCCAAAAGAGGATTTTCCAAACCTGCAGAAGATGTGGCGAGGCGAACAACCTTGCATATCATTGGACATGATGGTTGTAAGAACCTCAATGATAAACAAAAGCGTACAATATGACGATTACATTAGATTGAAGTTACCTACCCAGGACTGGAATACAAACCTTCTCTTATTATCTCACAACGCCCGGTGTTCTTTCATAAATCACCCAAGTGTTGCAGTCCGTCAGAATCTCGGAAGCCTATCGAGAACCGCCGACTATGACAAAATAATACAAAAGGCAAGGCTGGAGGCAGTAATGAACAGTTATATCGACCAACAGATTACCGGCGACCATACATTGTCATACGATATCGACGAACAACGTCTATATCGTTCATTGTTAAATGCGGCCTATCAAAATGGTGATTGGCATCGTGCGAAAGAGTATTCGAAAAAATCTGGTGAACATACTATTCGTGTAAAGTGCTGCCGCTTCTGGATAACATTCTCACTATTTAGACTAGCCAAACAATGCAGGATACTAGGATAAAACACCGATAATTGATATACAACAATAATAAATGATACCTCGAATAATACACTACTGCTGGTTCGGTCGAGGAGAGATGCCCGATTTGGCAAAGAAATGCATCGAATCGTGGCATAAGTATATGCCCAACTGGGGCTACAAATTGTGGAACGAGGACAACTTCGATGTCGACAGCATACCATACACCAAAGAAGCATACGCAGCCGGGAAATATGCATTCGTAACGGACTATGTTCGCCTTTACGCCTTGAAAACCGAAGGTGGCGTTTATATGGACACCGACGTGGAAATAATAAAACCTTTGGACGACCTCATCCACCTACCTGCATTTACAGGCTATGAAGGCAGCAAACACAAACCTCCTGTAACAGGTCTGATGGCCAGCGAGGCCAATGGCGAATGGGTGACAGAACAACTTGCAGCTTACGACAACGCTCATTTTCTCATGCCTGACGGCAGTTATGATACAACAACAAACACATGGCGCATCAGTCGCATTATGCAAGCCAACGGGTTTGTCTGCGACGGAGAGAAGAGGCAATACAAAGATTTGACCGTTTTCCCTTCGGATTATTTCTGTCCGCACCAGACAACCGGAGAATACCTGCTTACAGAAAACACCTATTGCAACCATCACTTTATGGGCTCATGGAATGATAAAAACAGGAAAGGATGGAAAGGGGTTCTGCTGAAGTTGGTGGGACAAAAAAACATGACTCGGCTGATAAAACTCAAACGCCGCCTTGAATAAATCTCAATCAGAACCATCAGAACAAAAAGAAACACTTGTAGGTTTTGTTGAATCAAACACTTATTAACTTACTAGCTTTCTGAAATGATACAATACTTTCCAAAACAAATAGCCACTAAAGGCATATACCTCTACCTTGGGGCTTTGACGGTCATCTCGTTGGCCTTTATGCGTCATGTCATGAGCATCGACTTCCTGATAATGGGCGTTATGTGGGTGGTCGGATTTTTCTTGTTGAGCAATTACTGCAGCAAGAAGTTTCAGGAAATACCGCAAGACGCATTTTTGAGAAACATCTTTTTGATAGCTTTAGGTCTCCGCTGGGCTTGGTGCATCTTCGCCTATATTTACTATCTTTTAAAGACTGGTATTCCGTTTGAGTTTGCAGCAGCCGACTCCATATGGTACTACGAGGAAACGATGGGTAACCTGCGCGCGAACATCGGAGATGTATGGAGATACCTTTTTGTAGACACCGATGCCATATCCGATTCGGGATATGTCTTTTATCTTTCCTTGCTTTGTAAAATCACAGGCGAGAGCATTCTGCTCCCCCGCTTGGTCAACTGTATCTTCAGCGCTGGCACATGCCTGCTTATATACTACCTCGCAAAGCGCAATATCGGAGAGGAGGGGGGCCGGCTATCAGCCATATTCGCCTGCTTTATGCCGAACCTGATATTCTACTGTGGATTGCACTTGAAAGAATCCCTGATGCTTTTCTTGTTGGTTGCCTGCTTGGAACGTTCCGACTATCTAATACGCTCACGCCATTACAATGTGTTGAACATAGCACTACCGGTATTGCTTGCCTTAATTCTTTTTACGTTCCGCACTGTGCTTGGCGCTGCTGCCATCTTTGCTTTCGTCACAGCCGTTGTTTTCACAAACACATCGGTGATCGGCAAAGCCAAACGCTATATGCTGATAGGATGGATGATACTGGCGGCTGCGACGCTTACCGGCGGAACTATTTTGAACGAAGCAGAGGGTCTTCTGGAACAAAAAGACATAAACCAGGAATCAAAACGCATGCAGCAGACCATCCGCGGTAACCAATGGGCGAAATACGCTACAGGAACCGTGATGGCACCCATGATGTTCGTACTTCCGTTCCCCACAATGGTGGACGTTGACGAGCAGTACAACCAGCAGATGCTCAGCGGCGGCAACTACGTGCGCAACTTCCTTGGCGGATTTGTGCTTATCGCCTTGTTCAGCGCCATCTTTATCACCAAGAACTGGCGCAACCTGTCGCTAATCGGCTCTTTCGCAATTGCATATCTGGGTATCATATCGACCAGCGGATTCGCCAACTCGGAGCGATTCCTGCTGCCGGCACTGCCGGTTCTGCTCATCATGGCGGCCTACGGCGTCACGCTGCTCAATGCCAAAAACTACAGGTTCATAAAAATCTGGTACTGGGTGGTGCCCGTGATGGCCTTCGCCTGGGCGTTCTTCAAACTCGGTAGCCGCGGTTTGTTCTAATCCCTTTTCTCTAACCGAATTAATCCAAAATACTCCGAGATAATTATGATTCCTCAATGCGACACATTGGCATATCAGGTTATTGGATGTGCTATGGAGGTATACAAAACTCTAGGTTCAGGGTTGCTTGAGTCTGTTTATCAAAAGGCGATGGTTAGAGAATTGGCATATAATGGAATTTATGCTGAAGAGGAGGTTCCAATTAATGTGAGCTATCGAGGAGAAAATCTCGGGGTTGGCTTCCGAATGGATATTCTGGTTGAGGACATTATTATACTTGAACTGAAATCAGTGTCTAAACTAGAAGACATTCATTACAAACAATTACTTAATTACCTTATACTTACAGACAAACCACTTGGATATCTTATCAACTTTAACGTAACAAACTTCGTGATCGGTCATGGCTATGACAAGATACGCAATCTTCGATATAACAAATCAATACCCGATTGGGTTATTTGATTAATTATAGAAATTTTCGGACTAATTCGGATTATTCGGTTAGTATAAATAATATTCGGTTAGATGAGGATTCTGCTGATATGCAATTATAAACCAGACGTTGGGGGAATCTCGGGGCAGGTGGAAATCTTGCAGCGGAAGCTGCGCAATGAAGGCCATACCGCCGACATATTCTCCACCAAAGGCTCTGTCCTCTGGCGGCTTGGCCTGCTCGGCAAGCTTCACAAAGCCGCCCTCAAATACGATGTGCTGCATGTACATTGCTGTTCGGGGTGGGGATTCCTGCCGGCAGTTGTTGGTGTTAACGTGGGACGCCGACTTGGCAAACGTGTAGTACTGACATATCACGGCGGTGGCGGTGAACGATTCTTCGCCAAGCACACCCGTATGGTGAAACACTACCTTACGCGTACCGACGCCAACATAGTCCTTTCCGGCTTCCTTGGCGAAGTTTTCACGCACTACGGCATACCCTATACCACCATCCCCAATATAATAGAGTTTGATGATACGCAATTCCGCAAACGCACAAGTATAGCGCCCAACTTTATATGTATCCGCACCCACGAGGAACTGTATAACATACCATGTATCCTAAGGGCCTTCCGACAAGTACAAACCGAACTGCCGGAAGCGACCTTAACGTTGGTCGGCGATGGTTCACAACACAACGCATTGATTGAAATGGTGAAGGATCTGGGATTGACTAACGTTACCTTTACCGGAAGGGTGGATAACAAGCAGATATACCAATACCTAGACCAAGCCGACATCATGCTCTCCGCACCCAAGGTGGACAATATGCCAGTGTCGCTGCTCGAGGCTATGAATGCAGGATTGCTAATAATATCTTCCGATGTCGGTGGAGTACCATATATGATTGAAAACAATAAAACCGGACTTCTATTTACAAGCGATGACTCAAATGAGCTTGCAAACCTTATGATCACAGCAGTAAGACATTCGTCTGAAAGCATAGACATCATACAAAATGCTCATCAGGCAGTCAATGTTTATCGATGGGAGAATGTTCGGAAACAACTATATACTACCTATGGCTTTTCTGCATGAACATATCATATTGCCGCTGAGCGACCTGATTAAAGGCGAGAGCGTACACAAATACCTTCGCTTGCTTCGCGATGCCGAATCGTGGAGCGATGAACAAATGAAGGAATTCCAGCGGCAACGACTGCAACAACTGCTAACCTATGCCGCCAAAGAGGTTCCATTTTACCGTGACTGGTTCCAGGATCAAGGCTTGAATCCTGCAACCGTCAGTTTAAAGCAAATGCCTATTGTTGACAAGGCAATAATGAGACAGGAAGGTATTGAACGTTTTGCTTCAGAACATTTTCCTACGAAAGAGAGGATTGTTCTACACTCAAGTGGATCTACAGGAGAGCCTTTTATTTTCTATGACACCAAGTTGTCTTATTCTGTCAATATGGCATCAAAGTTGCGTACTTGGTATCAGGCTGGATATCAGTTAGGCGACAGATATATGAAAATATCGTCCAGTGCAAGAGGAAGCCGACTGAAACGCATTCAAGACTATTTTAACCGGTGCTCATTTGAGGTATTCGAATCAATCAATGACGATTCTCTTCGAGTAATTCTTGAGGATATCGAACACACAAAACCTCTATTTATTCGATCCTATCCAGACCCATTGTATTTGCTTGCTATATACCGTAATAAACATAGTAAATATTTGCATCGTCCCAAACATATTATGACAACCGCATCCACCTTGACAGACCATCAACGACATACCATTGAAAATGCCTTTGGTTGCAAGGTGATTGATTCATATAGTTGTGAAGGGACGCCAAATACATATCAGACAAAAGACAGCAACATATATCATGTATGTGGCTATTATGGAATCATTGAAATAGTAGATGAAAACGGGGCTGCGGTAAATAATGGCACCGGAAGGGTCGTCAGCACAGATTTATGGAACCTCGCGCAGCCATTTATCAGATATGACACAAAAGACATTGTAGAAGTATGCAACGGGGATATAATTCGCATTATCGGCCGCTCGTCAGAATGTGTCAAACTGCCCGACGGCTCCTTGCTTTCAGCGAACAACCTAACTTCATTCTTTAACAAAAAAGTAGATACTATTTCTGCATACCGCCTTATTTGCCATCAAAATGGTAGTGTTGAGATTTTGATAGTACCCACAACTCTTTTTTCCGAAAACGATAAGATAGAAACTATTAAGTACTGGAAGGATAGGTTGAATACACCAGTTACAATAACTATGGTAGATAACATTCCTATCCGAAAAAATGGAAAATATCAAACTATCGTCAATGAAACTACTGACTGACCCTTCGAATATTGACCGCCAACAATGGCAAGAACTGGTTGACCATTCGCCTGTCGCCAGTATCTTCCAGACTCCGGAGATGTATGATTTTTATACATCGCTGAATCTCTATGAGGTTGCTATTGTCGCAGTTGATGACAATGGATTGAAAGGTTTGGCATTATGCGTTACACAAAGCAACGGCAAAGGTATTAAACGGAATCTCACCTCACGCGCTATCATAAACGGCGGCCCTCTTTTATCAGACGATATCTCCGAAGAAGCGTTAGCGGCATTGCTCAATACAACAATCAATATTCTAAAACAGCGCAGTATTTACATTGAAACCAGGAACCTGAACGATTATTCACGATGGCGTAACACATTCGAGAAGTGTGGATTCGACTATGTGCCACATTACAATTTCCATATCGACACAACCGACCCGAACTTGGTTGACAAACGTATGGACAAGAGCCGCCGCCGTAGAATCAGACGCGCTACAGAGAACGGCGTCGTCATAAGCAACGATATCTCACAACTTCCTGACTTCTATAATATACTGTCTAACCTATACCGTACTAAAATACATAAACCGCTGCCACCTTACTCTATGTTCGAGCAACTAACAAAAGAGCCATTTGCCCGCTATTTCTTTGTGCAAAGTCCCGACGGGAAGACTATCGGCGGACAGGTGATTCTGATGCTGGAGCACCGTGTCGCCTACGCTTGGTATTGCTGCGGTATGGACAAGGAGTATCACGACTTGTATCCATCGATTATGGCCAACTATGCAGCTATACGATATGCTGCAGACAATGATTATGAGCGTTACGATATGATGGGTGGCGGAACTCCCGGAGAAGACTATGGTGTACGAGACTTCAAGGCACAGTTCGGTGGCAACATGGTTGAACAGGGACGATATCTTTATACTTGTCGTCCACTTATCTACTGGATGGGGAAAACAGCTATGACTATAATTAACCGTCTTCATAAATGACCTATACTTTCCATCATATAAAACCTGCGTCTGCAATATGGGAAGCCATGAGAATGGCTGCCGACAACAGCATATTCTTTACCGAACCATGGAACGAATATCTCCATCGAATGGGTGTGGGCACTCTATTAATGGAGGTACGCTGCGAGGAAAAACCTGTTGGATACTTTGTTGGGGCACAACGTTGGTTGGGTGTCAGGATGGTTCTAGCCCCATCGATGGGTACCGGAACCTATGCCCAAGGACTCTGCATGCTGCAAGAAATCACACCTGGTGAACGAATAAGCATCTACCAACAACTTGCAGAACACCTGTTCAAAAACCACAAGGCAGACTATCTACAGATATGCGACTATCAACTGCGCAACATCGAGGACGATAACGCACTGCCCGCACTTGACGCAGCTTCGATACATTACAATCCACGATACACCTATTCCATTGATTTACGGCCATCTGAAACCGAACTGTGGCAAAGCCTGCACTACAAGTCGTGCAAATACTGTATCAACAAGGCACGTAAAGAGGGTCTGATGGTGAAACAGGTGGAAAGACCCGAAGAGATCGGCCCGTTTGCACAGCGGCATAGCCAGCACCTGAAAGATATGATGCGACGCAAGCACAGCAAAGGGCTTCCCTGCCAACGCTACAAAAACATTCTTGCGCTCTGCCAGTCGCTGTTTCCTCATAATGTGCTGATGCTTGAGGTGGTAACCCCCGAGGGGCTCTCGATAGCTTCGGGTATCTTCGCATACACTCAATCTGGCACAGCCACCTACTTTACCGCCGCATCGCTCGAAGAATATATGTATCTCTGTCCGAACGAGTTGTTGGTATGGGAAGCCATGCGTATCCTTCACAATGAAGGGGTATACGACCTGATTCTCGGCGGTGTTGCTCACTACAAAAAGAAATATGCTCCCACTCTGGCGTTCGTACCCGTGATCATCTTCTCTCGATACAGCGTGCTGCTAGATATGAGAAAGAACATCAAGCGGCTCTACCAACGGGTGATGTATCGTGAAAAGTCCAAATAACCAGGAAAATGAACATACTGATTGATATAGGGCATCCGGGGCATGTGCATTTGCTGCGGAATGTGGCCAAAGAGCTGGAGGGGAAGGGGCACCGGATCTACTATTCGGTGAGGGATATACCTGTAGCCAAGCGTCTTATGGAGCACTATGGCATGAAACCTTGGCTTGATCTCGGCGGGAAGAAAGACTCTCTGCTCGGGAAGGCACTGACGGTGGCTCACCAGGACATCGAAACACTTCGATTTGTCAGCAAGAACCATATCGACCTAGGCCTCAGCAGCGGACTGGTGCTGAGCCATGTGTCGAAACTTACCAAGATGCACTCGTTCGTGTTCGACGACGACGACGACGAAGCAGAACCGCTCTCGGTCAAATATGAGCACCCTCTGAGTGATGTGGTATTCACTCCCAACTGCATCCGGCGGAAGACCAAACATGCCGTGTATTATGCAGGAACACACGAACTTGCATATCTACACCCTAACCGCTTCGCACCCGACCCCATGGTACTGCAACGGGCTGGAATACACGAAAGCGAACGCTTTTTCATAATGCGGTTCGTCGCCTTGAAAGGGCACCACGACGTTGGGCAGCAGGGACTTACTATGGAGCAGAAACAGTCGTTGGTGGAACTGCTGAAGCCACACGGCAGAGTCATCATCACATCGGAACGAGCCATAGAGCCGGAGTTCGAGCAGTACCGTCTGCCGGTGCCACCCGAAGATATCCACTCGCTGATGGCATACAGCTCGATGTTCCTGGGCGACAGCCAGACAATGACATCCGAAGCCGCCATACTGGGTGTACCGGCACTGAAATGCAACACCTTCGCCGGAAGGCTGTCGGTGCCTAACATGCTGGAACAGAAGTATGGCTTATGCTATGCATACCAACCTGCGCAGTTCGGCGAGATGTATCAACACATTGAGCAACTGCTGACACGCAACCCCAAAGAACTGAAGAACGAATGGCAGGCTAAACGGCAGCGTCTGCTCGACGAGATGATCGACCCTACCGAGTTCTTCGTCAAATACATAGAAAATTATGAAGGCCTATCTTGAGATGAAACGGCAAACACTGCCCTACTACCATAACGAAGGGCTGTGGGAAAGTGTCCGGCACTCTGCCAAAGTGCATGGATACAGATGTTTGCTATGGTTCGTCGTGATTCGTTGGAAAGACCATGTATTCAACCAATGGGCTATCCGCTGCCCATGGAACAGACTTAGAATCAAGCTGCAACGCTGGCGTGGTGTGCAGATTGGCCGCAATGTGCACATCGGACCGGGATGCGTACTCGACTACCCGTACCCATATTTCGTTGTCATCGAGGACGGCGCATCGCTGGCCGGAAACAACTATGTGCTTGCCCACAGCACCCCATTGGAGTACCATTCAAAATGCATGGAATCGTTTGTGGCACCGACGGTTATCGGTAAAAATGCATGGATAGGCGTGAACGCTACCATCCTGCCTGGTGTAACCATCGGCGAAGGAGCCATTGTGGGTGCGGGAGCAGTGGTTACCAAGGATGTACCACCACAGACACTGGCCGTTGGAGTGCCTGCACGGATTGTAAAACAACTGGATATATAAAATATGGACTTCACTACAGAAAAATACAACGAGCTTCTCATAGCCCTCAATCATCATAGAAACTACAGAATCAGGCATGATGTGGACCTGCGGCCAGAGTTTGCACTGCGGATTGCCGGGATTGAACAGGTGGCAGGAGTGGAATCGACCTACTACTTCAGGGCGATGCACTTCGAGAGCCACGCCGAGCTGATAACCAAAATCCACGCTATGGGGCACAGCATAGGATATCACTACGAGAACCTGTCGACCACCCACGGCGATATGGAGGCGGCATACAACGATTTCAGTACCAACTTGAAACGCCTGCGGGAGATTGCCCCCGTAAGCACCGCGTGCGCCCACGGAAGTCCTCGCTCGCCCTGGAACAACCAATCGATGTGGAAACCGGCAGGAGAACGTGATATACACACCCTGGGCATCGACTACGAGCCGATGATCGACACCGACTTCAGCAAGACGCTCTACCTTACCGACACCGGCCGCCGCTGGGACGGCTTCCGCGTAAGCGTGCGCGACAAAGTACCTGAGCAGCAGGAACGGTGGGAGAAAGAGGGGCTGATATTCCATTCGACAGACGATATAATACATGCTCTCAACGACATACAGCACCCTATCCACAAGCACAGCCTCCTCATAAACACCCACCCGCAACGCTGGATGCCCTTCGGGGCAAGATGGATGGCCGAAGCCGGCCTCCAATGGGGAAAGAACATCGCCAAAAGAATCATCGTCGCAACCAGATAGAAGGTTCTTCGTTTTTCTCAAAGCGCAAATAGTTTTGGGAATATTTCTTTTATTTTCTTTTTGTTCTGATTGAGATTATCATCTGATTGAGAAAAAAAATGAAACGGATACTGACTATAGTCGGGGCAAGACCCCAGTTTATCAAAGCGGCAGCTATCAGCCATACTATCAGAGATCTGCACCGCAGCGAGCTGGAAGAAGACCTGCTGCATACCGGGCAGCATTACGACGACGCAATGTCGGGCAACTTCTTCCGAGAGTTGGATTTGCCACAGGCAAGATACAACCTCGGAGTCGGTTCGGCCAGCCATGGGGCACAGACGGCGGCAATGCTGAAAGGCGTGGAAGAAGTCATGCTATCAGAACATTACGACGGAGTGTTGGTTTACGGCGACACCAATTCGACCCTTGCGGGAGCGCTGGCGGCAGCCAAACTCGGAATACCTGTGTATCATGTGGAAGCGGGCCTGCGGTCGTTCAACCGGGCGATGCCCGAGGAGGTGAACCGCGTGCTTACCGACCACCTGTCGCACCGCCTGTTCGCACCCACGGAGACCGCAGTGGAAAACCTGCGGCACGAAGGGTTTGCCGACCGGGTGGTACTGAGCGGCGACGTGATGCTCGACAACCTACTGCATTACAGCCAGATAGCTACCATCGACAAGTCCTTGCCCGAACGCTATATCCTTGCGACCATACACCGCGACTTCAATACCGACAATCAAGACAGGCTAAAATCCATACTTGCAGGACTTTGCGACGCCGCCGAGCGGCTTGGCTGCAAAGTGTTGTTCCCTATACACCCAAGGACACGCCATCGGCTTGATTCCATGACCGATAAGCCATCGATGGAGCATTTCCGGACGATAGAACCGCTATCCTATCTGGGGACGCTTGCCGCGCTGCGCGGATGCAGCCTTGTAGCAACCGACAGCGGAGGGCTGCAGAAAGAGGCCTACTTCAGCGGGCGCAGCTGCTTGGTTCTAAGACCGGAAACGGAATGGAGCGAGATTGTTACCGCCGGAGCTGCGGTCCTCGCCGACGCCGACCGCAGCCGCATCGCCGACGAAGCATGCCGCCTATGGAACAAGCGACCGAAAGAGCCGTCGGAGTTCGGCGACGGCCATGCGGCCGAGCATATCGTAGACGAAATTTTAAGGAGCATATAAAGCGCTGAAACTACGTATCAACGACCTATCCTCTACCTATCAACTACCACCGTTCTTCGATCGTTCTTCGATTGTTCTTCGATCGTTCTTCGATCGTTCTTCGACTCGGATCGAAATACTATCGAAGAACTATCGAACATCTAACGGAAAACGGTGGTTGTTGTAAGATTTTTTATAGGCCATAGAAACGACAGCAACCGACTGATAATCCGAACAATACAAAGCATACAAAACATTAATAACATTTGTATTAAGATTATTTAACATATCTTTTGTGTTTTTTGTGCAACAAAATCGAAAATGCTGCGTTAAATAAAACCGGATATCTATATTATGCGCGCACATAAATATATACAAAAAGCAATGCTGATTGTGGCAGCCGTAGTGATGACTTCGTGCATCACCCCGCGCCGCGTGAACTATCTGCAGGACATGACTCAGGGGAGCCAGATCGAGCTTGAGAACCGTTTCGAAGCCAAGATAGCCCCCTACGACGAGCTGAGCATCACGGTGATAAGCCCCGCCAACCCGAAACTGGCCGAGCCTTTCAACCTCAACGCCACCAGACAAGGCGGATACCTTGTGGATGTGAACGGCGACATCGACTTCCCCTATATCGGCAAATACCATGTGGCCGGCCTTACCCGCTTGCGCCTGCAGGAGGCCCTGACCGAGAAGCTGATACAGGAAGGCTACATCAGCGACCCCTTCGTGAACGTCAGGTTCAGCAATTTCAAGATATTCTTCATCGGAAGCGGCCGCGGACAGGTGATCACCATCAACAATGAGCGGTGCACCTTCCTCGAAGCCCTTGCCATGCTGGGCGACCTCGACCCGTATACCCGCCGCGACCATATCGCGGTGATGCGCGAGGTGAACGGGCGGATGGTGATGCGGTATCTCGACCCGCGCTCGTCCGACGTGTTCAACGACCCGTTCTTCATGCTCCAGCAGAACGACTTTATAATCACCGACAACTACAATGCCGGCACCGTACGTACAGAAATATCCAACATCTTGGGCATATTCAGCGCGCTGGCATCGATGGGATCGCTTGTGCTGACATTCCTGCTATACAGGAGATCGAACTAACAAAACAACAACCGGAAGATGGCCGAAACAACTCAAAAAAACAGCGACACCTCGTTCCTCGACGAGAAGAAGGGTCCGAAACTGCACATCAAGGACATCCTCTTCATCATACTGCGCAACATCCACTGGCTGGTGCTCTGCGGCGCAGCCGGTGCCCTGATTGCGGGCTACAGCGTCAGACATCAGAACCGTGTCTACGAGAGCACCGCCCAGCTGCTCATCAAAGGCTCGACCACCGGCAACAACGAGAACTCTATCCGCGAGGCATCGGTGCGCAACATGTTCAGCACCAAATCGCTCTACAACAGCAACATCAACAACGAAATGCAGATCCTCACCTCGAAGACAGCCCTCTACGAGGTGGCCGCGAATCTGAAACTCAACATACGCTACACCACCAAGACCAAGATTGTGAACCGTGTGAAGGACCTCTACGGCGAATCGCCGGTCGAGGTGGACTTCATCGACGCCAACAACGAGGACTATATCGCCCTGGACATCACTCCGGAGGATGACAATAGTGCCACCCTCAACTTCGCTGGCTATGAACCCCAGAAGGCCAAATACGAAGACACCATAGCCACCCCGGTGGGCCGGATGGTGGTTCACAAGACCTGGTTCCTGACGCCAAGCTACTACTCGGTACCCATCAGCGTGATGCACAGCAGTCTGACGGCCACCGCCGAACAATACCGCGGAGCACTCCAGGTGGTGCGCAACGACGACTTCAACACCATAGTGAACATCACGCTGCACGACGCCTCGCCGATACGCGCGGCCGATGTGATCAACGAAGCCATCAAGGTGTATAACGAAGATGCCGTCCGCGACAAACGCCGCATCATCGCCTACACCTACGACTATATCAACGAGCGTCTGCAACTACTGCAGTCGGACCTCGGCATACAGGAGAACGCCCTTGCAGGCATCAAGCGCGAGCACAACCTGCTTGACCTCTCGAACTTCGGCCAGTCGTACCTGGCCACCAGCATCGAGTCGTCGGAGGAAATCGAGCGCCTGAAACGCCAGCTCAACATGGCCCGCTACCTTATCGAGACCAATGAAAGCAGCCGCGCGGCACAGATCATCCCGGCCAACATCGGTCTCGACGACCAGGCCATCATGGAGATGATAGCGAAGCACAACGCCATGGTGCTCGAGATAGAGAACTTCGGCAACAACACCAACAACCCGACCGTCAAAGCCAAGCAGGCCGAACTGCAGAACCTGCGGAGCAATATGAACCGTATGCTCGACGTCTACATCGGGGTGCTGCAGGAGCGCATAGCCGACGCCCAGATAGTGGCTTCGGCGGCATCGAACAAGATGAGCCAGGTGCCGCAGCAGCAGCTGTATATCGAGAACCTCGAGCGCCTGCAGAAAATCAAGGAAGAGCTCTACCTGCACCTGCTGAGCCGCCGCGAAGAGCTGATGATAAGCCAGCCTTCGATCGAGCCCAACGGCAAGATATTAAGTCCCGCACGTGTGAACCGCACACCCATAGCACCCGACGAGAAGCGCAGCACCATGATGGGCCTCATCATAGGCTTGCTCATCCCGGTGGCCGTGTTCTTCGTGCGCCGCCTGCTGGACACCAAGGTGAAGTTCCACACCGACGTGATCAACGCCACCGACGCCCCGTTCCTCTGCGAGATTCCCGCACGCGACAAGGACGACGACCGCACGCTGGTGGTCACCAACCACGACCACGACACGATGAGCGAATCGTTCCGACTGCTGCGTGCCAAGGTCGACTTCCTCGGCACCAACTCCGATGCAGAAGGCCGCGGCCGCGTGATAATGATCACCTCGCTCATGCCGGCAATGGGTAAAACATTCATCTCGTCGAACCTGGCCGCCGGATTCGGCATCACCGACAAACGCGTCATCCTGCTCGACCTCGACCTGCGCAAGGGTTCGCTGACGCGCGAATTCTACTCCCGCCGCCATGCAGGCTTGAGTAACTACCTGACCGGCAAGACCGACAACTGGGAAAACCTGGTGAAACACGACTTGGTGAACAAAGGTGTCGACGCCCTCTTCACCGGTCCGATTCCGCCCAACCCCACCGAACTGCTCGGCAACGGTCGCATGAATACCCTCATCGCACAACTGCGCGAGAGATACGACTATATCATTCTCGACACCGCCCCTGTGGGATTGGTCGTGGATACCGACATTGTGAAAACCTTCGTGGACAACACCCTGTTCGTCATCCGTGCAAACAAGTTCGACAAACGCATGCTCAACGATGTGGACAAGATGTACCAAGACCACGAATTCCCCAACCTGGCCATCGTGCTCAACGATGTCCGCTACCGCAAGCTGATGCCCTACGAGCGTAAATACGGCTACGGTTATGGCTACGGCTACGGTTATGGATATGGTTACGGATATGGTTATGGCTACGGTTACGGTTATGGCACCGACGACGACGGAAAGGATGACGACCGCGACGACGACAACCGCGACGAAACCGAAGACAACAAGAAAGAGCGTAAGAAAAAATAACAATGTATAATTAACTGATATATATATATATATTATGAAGAGGAGATTTCTAATTATTCTACTAATGCTAGCGGCTGCGATACCAGCAGCAAACTCGCAAAACTTCATCCGAAGAGGATTTGCTCTTGGTGCCGACCGCGACACTTTGCTATACATCATAGCATCGCCATTCGACAACTGGTACCTCACCCTGAGTGGTGGCGTACAGACCTTCATCGGCAACGAGATTGAATCATCGGCACGCCGCAACAAACTTAACTACAACCTGCGTGCCGAAATCGGAAAATGGATTATCCCAGATCTGGCAGTATCGCTCCGATTCTCGTATATGACCATCGACGGCCAGTCGCGCTATGGCCTGCAACCCTTCATCGACCCCGATGGAGACACGCCGAACGAAAACGGGTATTTCCCCTTCCATGCCAACGCCTTCGCCCTTACGGGCTATGTAACGTTCGACTGGACCAACTTCTTCCTCGGATATGAGGTTGGACGACGTACCCACACCCATATCTTCTCACCCATCGGACTCGGTATGTCGATGCTCTACGGCGACCAGCGCAACCCACGCGCTAGCTATGAGATCGGTACTTTCCGCCGTAACTTCGAGCTCTGCTACAGCGCCGCCATAGGCGTGGAATATGAAATCTCGCAGGAGATAGCCGTCAACGCCGTCATCGATCTCACAGGCTCGGAATCCACTTGGGACTGGAGCCCCTACGACAACACCCGCACCATCTTCGATATCTTCCCCTCGTTCGACATCGGTGTCCGCCTGAACCTGCTCTCGCATGTCCAGAAATACAATCCTTACACCAAGAACTCGGCGCGTGCGAAGGTCAACCACGAATTCCTGACCGTCGGTTCGCGAGGCGACCTCGACCGCAGGGAAGGCGAGGTCAGGCAACTGCGCTACACCCGCGACTCGCTGTCGTCGATGATCGACGATATGACTGATGCACAGGATGCAATGCGCAACGAACTGCTCGGCAAATACGACAGCGTACAGTATCGCTACGACTCGGTGCTCGACGAGATGCGCAACTACCGCCGTCCCACCAACCTGCTCGAAGAGCTTATCGGTGCAAACGAGATTCTGGGTCTGCCTTCGACGATTGTCTACTATCAGCTCGACCGCTACGACCTCGACTTCAACGGCCGCAAGCGCCTCCAGAACTTCGTCAAGGAGATGAAGACCCTGGACGACACACTGGAATTCTACATCATCGGTGCTGCCGACTCGCTGACCGGTACGATACGCCACAACCAATGGCTCTCCGAACGCCGTTGCGAGGCCGCCTACCGCATGATGGTCGACCACTTCGAAGCCGACGGCAACCAGTTCCTCCTGGTGCCTGTAGGCGGCATTACCGACTACGACCCGCAGGAGAACAACCGTATGGCTCTGATTATCCTGCGTACACCCGAAACCGAAGCCATCGTCAACCGCTGGATGCAACTGCGGGAACGGCGCAGGTAGGTTCCGAAACGATACATAAAAAAAGCGTGAGGTTTCAGCAGAAACCCCACGCTTTTTTATTTGAATACATAATATTTTTGCTGCATTTCGGAAAAAGATGTATCTTTGCAATCGATTCAAAGAGCATAGGGGTGCTCTTATGTGGCTCAGAATGAGCACAAAGAAGCTGAGAACATACCCTTTAGAACTTGAACGGGATAATGCCCGCGTAAGGAATGAATTATGAAACACAACTTTTATAGCTGTGGTCGCTATCTGATTAATATGGCCACCAGGATCAGCCGCCGGCAGATGATAGCCTGCTGCGCGCTCACAATTGCAACTTTATTTGGCGCCACTGCACAGGCACAGACCCAAGACACCGTCCGCAAACTCGACGAGGTGATTATTCAGGACGTGCGCGTGAGTAACAAAACACCACTCACCACCAGCACCATGAACCGTGAACAGCTCGACGAG
>ONYC01000195.1 GCA_900321975.1 uncultured Bacteroidales bacterium | reverse complement strand
CGATTCGAATCGAAGAACAATCGAAGAACGATCGAAGAACGATCGAAGAACAATCGAAGAACGGTGGTAGTTGATAGGTAGAAGATACGTTGTTGATAGGGTTAGGGTGTTGAGAATCAAGGAATTATTGTTTATGTATTGTATGTGTCTGTTTTTTAGTGTTTTTCGCTTGTGAGGAAAAAATTGGGGTCAGGATGCAATATTGGCACGAATATTGCGTTATTAAAAGTTAAATAAAAATTGGAATGAAACGCATTGTAACTACCACATTACTGCTGTTGGCCTGCTTGACGGCTGGCGCTCAGCAATATTTCATATCGTTCAAGCTCGACGGCTGTGAGGATTCGATGCTATATATCGCCCGCCACTACCGCGATGCGTTGCAGCTGGTCGACTCGGCCAAACTGCGTCAAGGTACCTATACATTCACCGGAAGCAAGACTTTAAAACGCGGCATCTACGCTCTTGTGCATCAGGGTGGTGAGAAGCAGATTGGCGACTTTGTTGTCGATGGTAGCCAGCGGTTCTCCATCACCGCCGATGCAAAGCTTACGGCATCTACAGTAAAGGTTAAAGGTAGCGAGGCCAATCAGCAGATGTTCAATTATATTGCTGCATGGAATAAGGCCAAGGACGAACGGAATGTAATCCTCGAAAACAAGAAGGATCCCGCGAAAAAGCAGCAGGCCGAAGCCGACGAGAAAGCGCTGATTGCCAGGATGGATGCATTCGATTCCGCTGCGCGCCACCCAAAGAAGGCACAGATATTCTTTGATTTGCTGAACCATTTCGAACAACCGGAAGTGCCTGACAGCGTGGAGAATAAACCCTATTATTACCGTCAGCACTATTGGGACGGAATCTTCGGCAGCCGCACAACGGGCCTCACCAATGCCGACCTTATCTATACCCCAAACCTTTTCAACAAGCTTAACTACTTCTTCTACGGTGTTTTGTATAATGCCGACTGCGACACTATCATCAAAGATCTCGACCGCCTGATGGCGATTGTAGGACCCGATACCGCTATGCAGCGCTATGTGCTCGAGCATGTTACGCCGCGTTACTTTCGCGACACGCGCCATATCGGTTGGGATGCCGTATGGTGCCATATCGCAGAGACCTATTATCTGGCCGGACGTTGCCCTTGGGCTACTGAAGGAACACTTCATAATATGCGTTACAACTACAACAGAATCAAGCAGTCTATTATCGGTGCACACGGACAGGAACTCTGGATGAGCGACACCACCCAAAGCACCGAGCCCGAGCATTGGGTCTCGAGCCATCGATTCCCCGAGAAGTACGTTATCCTCTGGTTCTGGGATCCCGACTGCCACCACTGTCAGAAATATACCGCCGAACTCAAAACCCTCTACGATTCGCTGAAGACTGCGCCTGACCGCCGTTTTGAGGTCTATGCCGTTGGTTATGAAAGCGATGTGCCAAAGTGGAAGAAATATATCATCGACCATCAACTACCGTTTGTCAATGTCGGCGGGCCCAACGTGAATATTGATTATCAGGAGGCTTACAACGTGCATGGGGCTCCTACGATGATCATCCTCAACGAGAAGCGCGACATTATCATGAACAAGGTCATCCCCATCAACTCGATACTCTCGTTCCTCGACGGCTACGAAAAAAGAAACAAATAAGTGGATATCATAAACATACTGCCTGACAGCGTTGCCAACCAAATCGCCGCCGGCGAGGTGGTCGACCGTCCAGCCGGTGCCGTCAAAGAACTGCTGGAGAACGCAATGGATGCCGGTGCAACCCAGATCGACCTCATCGTGAAGGATGCTGGACGCACCCTTATCCAGGTGATCGATAACGGCAGCGGCATGAGCGATTGCGACGCCCGGCTCTGCTTCGAGCGCCACGCTACCAGCAAGATACACCGTTCGGACGACCTCTTCGCCATCCATACAATGGGCTTCCGCGGCGAGGCGTTGGCCTCGATAGCCGCAATAGCCCAGGTGGAACTGCGCACAAGGCTGCACGATAGCGAGTTGGGCACCGTGGTGCAGATTGAAGGCTCGCATATCGTCTCCCAGCAGCCGACGGCTTGCCCGCCGGGCACGTCGCTGTCGGTGAAGAACCTTTTCTTTAATGTTCCCGCCCGTCGCAACTTCCTGAAAAAGGATGGTGTAGAATTGAGCCATATCGAAGATGTATTCAAACGTATAGTGTTGATACATCATGATATAGGCTTTACGTTCGTAAGTAATGGTAAAACCCTCTACGAACTGCGTCCCGGGACAATGCTGCAACGTATCGCCGGTGTGTTTGGCAACAACTACAAGGAGCGGCTCTACGAGGTTGCGGAGGAGACCGACCTGGTTCGTATACGTGGATTTGTGGGCAAACCCGAGCATGCACGGCGAACCCGTGGCGAGCAGTACCTCTTCGTCAACGGTCGTTTCATCAAGCATCCGGCTCTGAGCTCGGCAGTCGAGCGGGCCTACGACGAGATGTTGCCCGATCATTGCTACCCTAGCTATTTTATTGGATTGCAAGTAGATCCGTCGCGTATCGATGTCAATATTCACCCAACAAAGACCGAGGTGAAGTTTGTCGACGACCATGCGCTGTTCGCCATACTGCGTTCGGCGGTGAAGAAGTCGCTCGGTGTGTTCACGCTTGCCAACCAGTTGAGTTTCGATACCCCCGACGAGTTCAACATTGGTCCCGCACCTGCAGGATATGTGCCGCCTGCGCCTACGGTGAAGTTCAACCCCGACTACAATCCGTTCCGAAGCAGCGCCCCGGCTCCGCACAAGCCGAACCTTGATTTCCCCGGGCTTGACGATATTCCTGAACCTGCTGATAATCTTGAATTTCCTGATGCCACAACGCCTGAGGCGGCTCCCGCCGTGCACGCATCGCCATGTATGCAGTTGCAGGGACGTTATATTGCAACGGCCATAAGCTCAGGGTTGGCAGTCATCGATCTCCAGCGCGCGCACGAACGTATTATATACGACCGTCTTATGAGTGTCGAGCAGAAGGCGTCGGCCGCGTCGCAGACCCTTCTTTTCCCGGTCAGCTGCCAGTTCACGGTGGCCGACGCCGAGCTTCTCTCCGAATTGCTGCCCGACCTCCGGGGATATGGTTTCGAGATTGAAACTGCCGGACAGACCACCTTCGTGGTTACCGCCACGCCGGCAGATATGGGCGACATGCAGTTGCAACCGCTGTTCGACCAGATGCTTATGGATTACAAAAGCTCTACGCTCCAGAAGTTTAGCAGCCGTAGTCAAAGCCTCTGCGCCTCGCTGGCACGCCAGATGGCTGTGCGTCCCAACCGCGAAATGGCGCAGGAAGAGATGCAGCAGCTGGTGGCCGAACTCTTTGCCTGCCCCATGGCCGACACCAGCCCTTCGGGCAAAAAGATTATAACTGTGGTCAATCCCGAGACCCTGCTGAAATAATAACCTTGTACCGAACAAGAAACAACGAACACGGACTATGACTCAATACCAATCACAAGGCTTTTCGATGATGCCGCCGGCTGTGAAGCATCTGCTGATAATCAATATATTGGCATACTTGGCCTATGAAGTCCTCGCTATGCAGAGGATATGCGACCTGAACGCTTTGCTGGGCCTTTGGAGCCTCAATAGCGGGCAATTCCGCATCTGGCAGCCGCTGACATATATGTTTATGCACGCCAATTTCTCGCACATCTTCTTCAATATGTTCAGCCTGTGGATGTTTGGCCGTGCAATTGAGAATATGTGGGGCACCCGCAGGTTCCTGATTTACTATTTCGCATGCGGTATCGGAGCAGGTCTGCTCTACCTACTGGTACCGGGACTTCATGTCACAGTCGGTGCGTCGGCAGCCGTCTACGGTATACTTCTGGCTTTCGGAATGACTTTCCCGAAGGACTATGTATATGTGATGATATGGATGCTGATTCTGATTGCCGCCTCGATACTGCTTCAGGGCACGGCTATCGGTGCCTTCCTCGACCGCTATTCCATCATCCTGTTCCTTATGATATTCTTCATAGGTGGCAGAACAGGCAGGGGGCTCGTGCGGATACAGAACCGCTGGTTTATCATCGCGATGATAGCCATCGAGCTGGTTATGGGCCTGTTCATCATCGACGGTGTGGCCCATTTCGCCCACCTCGGCGGTATGCTGATAGGCTTCCTGCTGATACTTTATTGGAGAAAACACCCATTTTCAAGGTTTTGATATGAAAATAAAAACATTATTGATGATTTGTGCAGCATCGCTTATGACGGTGGCATGCGCGAATGATTACAGCGAGCACACTTTCCGTGGTATCCTCTACACCGACAGCACAATGCAGACGGTGGTGCCCAATGCCTACATGACCTTCCGCGAGAGCAGCGGAGCCAATGGCCATTTCGCTTCCGACGCCCAAGGCCAATGGGGTTTCTCGTATATCCGTCACCTCGACAATCCCAATCAGAGCAACACCAAATTTCAATATGAGGAACATGTGATAGTATTGAAATACGGCGACGACACGGTGTATTACGATTTGGTGCCGCGGTATGACAGCACGAGCGACACCCTCGCCGTCTATCCTGGATATATGGAACATTATAGGAATCAGTGGTACAATAATAACGATTCGATATGAAGAGATTGCCGTTGATCATAGCCTTGCTGGCCATTGTCGCCGTGCAGGCCCAGGAGAATAGCAAGCCCGTACTGGCCGACTATCCCAATAATGCCGTAACTTTCAGCCCTATTAGTCTGATTCTTCGCACTCCGACAGTGAGTTACGAGCGCAAGTTGTCGCCCCGATGGGCTATCGAGGCGCATGCCAGCGCCCATTTCGGACAGGGTGATAATAATCCCGACGGTGTGAGTTTGGCCCTCGATGCACGTTGGTATTTCGGCTATGCCTACCCCATCATGTTCTTCGTCGAAGGCGGTGTCTATGGTGCCTATGCCTGGATGACGCGCGATGTGTTTACCGGCAACGACGGCTTCGACATCCATACCCAGCCCTATACCTATAAAGGTCGCCATATAGCACCGTCGCTGATGGGTGGCTTCCGACTGCAAAGCGAGATAGGAATCTTTGCCGAAATAAGACTAGGCGCTGTATACAATGTGTTGGCGACGCCTGACATCATCGTCGGAAGTACGGCGGCAAGGAGTTATTTTGCCAATTATCTGGGACTGAAGATCGGTTACGCTTTCTAGAGTCGTCGGCCAAGCTTGTCCGCCATCGAGGCTTTCCATGCCGCATAGTCGCCCTTGATTATATGGCGGCGTGCCTCACCGACAAGCCAAAGGTAGAATCTCAGGTTTATTATCGAGCATATCTGCAGGCCCAATATCTCTTCGGCCTTGATAAGGTGGTGCAGGTAGGCTAGCGTATATTCCTTATATATAGGCTCGAAGCAGGTCTCCCATTTCTTATTCTTTATATTTATTGTACCTTCAGCGGTGAAGAGCAGACCGTTGCGGCCGTTGCGGGTAGGCATCACACAGTCGAACATATCCACGCCGCGCTCGATTGCTTCCAGCAGGTTTTGCGGTGTACCCACACCCATCAAGTAACGTGGTCTATCCTTGGGCAGTATGGCGTTCACCACCTCGATCATCTCGTACATCTTTTCCGTGGGTTCTCCCACGGCCAAACCGCCGATGGCGCACCCTTCTGGGTCCTTGGAGGCTATATATTCGGCCGATATGCGGCGCAGGTCAGCATACTGGCAACCTTGCACGATGGGGAACAGCGCCTGATGGTGGCCGTAGAGGGGGTCGGTTTCGGAGAAGCGGGCTATGCAGCGGTCGAGCCAGCGGTGTGTCAACTCCATGGACTTCTGCGCATAACGGTGGTCGCTGTCGCCTGGGGCGCATTCGTCGAAGGCCATCATGATGTCGGCGCCGATGACGCGCTGTATGTCCATCACGTTCTCGGGGGTGAAGAGGTGCTTGCTGCCGTCGATATG
>ONYC01000010.1 GCA_900321975.1 uncultured Bacteroidales bacterium | reverse complement strand
TACCACCGTTCTTCGATTGTTCTTCGATCGTTCTTCGATCGTTCTTCGATTGTTCTTCGATTCGGATCGAAATACTATCGAAGAACAATCGAAGAACAATCGAAGAACGAAGGGAGTTCAGATGGTGTAGCGTGGCCGGAAGTGGGCGGGGAATTGTCAGAAAAGGTGAAAAATAATTTGGCGGTTTCGCAACTTTTTTGTATCTTTGCAGTTAGCAACAATGTGAAATAATAGGATATTAACATATTAAATAACTGAATATTATGGCAAAAGAAGCAATGGACGCAGCTGCTTTGAGGCAAGAAAAACTGAAAATACTGCAAAGTACGCTGGATAAGATTGAGAAGAGCTACGGTAAGGGGTCGATAATGAAGCTGGGCGATCGCCCCGAAGAGGAGATGGATGTCATCTCGACGGGCAGCATCAGTCTTGATGCCGCGCTGGGTGTCGGCGGTTTCCCGCGCGGCCGAGTGATCGAGATCTACGGACCCGAGTCGAGCGGTAAGACCACTCTGGCCACCCACGCTATCGCCGAGTGCCAGAAGAACGGAGGCATTGCCGCCTTTATCGACGCCGAGCATGCTTTCGACAGCTTCTATGCAAAAAAGCTCGGCGTGGATATCGACAACCTGCTGGTTTCGCAGCCTGACAACGGCGAGCAGGCACTCGAGATTGCCGACAACCTGATCCGTTCGGGCGCTATCGATATCATTGTCATCGACTCGGTTGCAGCCCTCACCCCGAAGGCTGAGATCGACGGCGACATGGGCGACTCGAAGGTCGGCCTCCAGGCCCGCCTGATGAGCCAGGCGATGCGCAAGCTGACCGCCACCATCAGCAAGACCAACTGCTGCTGCATCTTTATCAACCAGCTGCGCGAGAAGATTGGCGTCATGTTCGGCAACCCCGAAACCACCACCGGCGGCAATGCTCTGAAGTTCTATGCTTCGGTCCGTATCGATATCCGCCGCACCCAGGCCATCAAGGACGGCGACCAGAATATCGGCAACCGTGTGAAAGTGAGAATAGTGAAAAACAAAGTGGCCCCCCCGTTCCGCACCTGCGAGTTCGACATGATCTTCGGAGAAGGTATTTCGAAACTTGGCGAAATCATCGACCTTGGTGTCGAACTGGATATTGTCCACAAGAGCGGCTCGTGGTTCAGCTACGGCGACTCGAAGCTTGCTCAGGGACGTGAATCGCTCAAACAGCTCCTTCGCGACAATCCCGAGCTTTGCGAAGAGCTGGAAGGCAAGATCCGCGCCGCCCTGAAAGAGCGTTCCGCTATCGAATAGTAACAATCAGTTGCAGCAATGAAAAGATATCTGACATTAATGCTCCTGCTGGCTTTCGGCAGTGTATGGGCCCAGGATGTGGTGCGCGACAGCGCCGCTGTCGCCGATACAGCCGACAGCGAGGAGAACGTCATCGGCGGCCGCCCCCAGCGCACCAACGTGCAGCAAAAGGCCAACGTGCTCGGTTCGCCGGTATACTACAACCTCGACGGCAGCGTGCGCACAAGTGACGGTTATCGCGGCAATCCGCGTGGCGAATATGTGCGTCCGCAGCACCATTGGCGCAATACCCTCGACGAGAACTTCTGCTCCTATTTCTGCGAAGCCGAGGGAATGTTCGGCACCGACGATGTGGCCATCGGTATGAACTTCACCTACCTGCCCAACCGCTGGGGCGTCTACGGTTCGTTGCTGGCCGGAATCAAGCACCACTATGCCACCTTCGGCCCCGCTTGGCGTTTCTCTGACTGCGGCGACAATCTCGACTGGCACCTCTACGGCGGCGTTGCCGTCGGCGACGGTATCGGCGGCGAGTTCGGAATGCGTGTCGGTGCCGCCAAAAGAGACGGCGAGTTCGGCTGGTGTACCGGCTCGATGGGTATGATGTTCCTCGACGGCGAGAGCTATCTGACATTGGGCTTGAGCCTCGACCTTACGGCAATCGTGGCCCTATCGCTGTTGCTGTTCTAGAAACACGGGGGAATACACACAAGCTGGATAATCTGGAAACGGAATCAAATGGCAGAATATATCATAGACGAAGCACGCGAAGAGCGCGAAATAAAGGCCCGGTTCAACGAACTGATGGATGCCTGCCGCGCTTTGAAACCCCTCTCGCACGATGAGGAGACGCAGATAACGCGTGCCTTCCAGATTGCCAAAAAAGCCCACGACGGAACCCGTCGCAAAAGCGGCGAACCCTATATCTTCCATCCGCTGGCTGTGGCCCTCATCGCCGTCAAGGAAGTCGGCCTGGGTCCCATAGCGGCAATATGCGCCCTGCTGCACGATGTTGTCGAAGATACCGACATCACGCTCGACGAATTGCGCATCGTGTTCGGCGACCGTGTGGCAGCCATCGTCGACGGCGTTACCAAGATCGACGACGTGATGGTGATGCAGCAGGCCGAGAGCAAGCAGGCCGAGAACTATCGCAAGATACTGCTCTCGATGTGCAACGACGCCTATGTCATCTTCCTCAAGCTCTGCGACAGGCTGCACAATATGCGCACCCTCGATTCGATGCGCGACACCAAGAAGCTCATCATCGCCAGCGAGACCTCCTATCTCTACATCCCGCTGGCCCACCGCTTAGGGCTCTATTCCATCAAGACCGAACTCGAAGAGCTGGTGATGCGCTACACCAACCCCGAGAAATATGCCGAGATAGCAGCCAAGATAGCTGCTAAAAGCCCTACGGCCGAGAAATTGCGCGAGTGCATCTACCATCCGGTGTGCGACCTTCTGGACGAAGCGGGCTACAAATACACAATCAAGACCCGCATCAAGTCGGTTTACAGCTGCTGGAAGAAGATAGAGAACAAGCATGTGGATTTCGACGAAATCTACGACCTCTTCGCCATGCGCATAGTACTTCACGGAGTACCGCGCGAACACGAGAAAGAGGAGTGCTTCAAAGTCTATGCCCTTATCACCGGCAAATTCCCGCCCAACCCGACCCGCTTCCGCGACTGGATCAACCATCCCAAGAACAATGGCTACGAAAGCCTGCAGACGACGGTGATGACCCCCGAGGGTGTATGGGTCGAGGTTCAGATACGCACCGAGCGGATGGATACCATCGCCGAGAAAGGAATGGCGGCCCACTTCCTCTACAAAGAGGCTCATCCCGAAGAGGAGGTGGAGAACAGTCCGGTCGAGGAATGGCTGATGCAGATACGGACTTCGCTGGAGAATAGCGACAAGAGCGCCCTCGATTTGGTCGAGGAATTCAAAGAAAGCCTTTACACCAAAGAGATCTACCTCTTCACCCCCCAGGGCAAGAACATAATTCTGCCCAGTCGCAGCACTGTGCTCGACTTTGCATTTGCAATCCATTCCGACCTGGGATTGCACTGCATCGGCGCGAAAGTCAATGCCCGTCCGGTAGCCATCGGCCATCGGTTGCATACCGGCGACCAGGTGCAGATACTCACATCAAAGAAAACTCTTCCCCAGCCCGACTGGCTCGACCAATGCCACACTCCGCGCGCCAAGGATGCAATCAAGGATTTCCTGCGGCAGCAGAAGAAAGAGTATGTAGGCGAAGGCCAGCGCCGCCTGTTGGGCTACTACAACAAGCTGCACTTGAAGGACAACCGTCAGAACTTCGGCCAGATGAAGCGCTTCTTCAACCAGAAGTCGGATGTCGACCTCTACTACGACCTGGCCGTCGGAAACATCACCGAACGGCAGGTGGCTGAATGTTTCGGTAAGGCGCGTCCCGAGCCGCAGATGTTCTTCCTCGACAAGTACAAGGATGTTACAACCCCCTTCCTGCTCGACAAAGAGTATGAGAACTATCCCACCGAGACCGCCCAGTGCTGCAAGCCTGTCCCGGGCGACCAGGTGGTTGGTATCGTGCAGGACGGCAAGATAATGGTCCACCGCACCAACTGCCACGTGGCTATGGACGAGATGGCCAACCACGAAAACCACACCGTGCGCGCCAAATGGCGTCCCGGCGAGCAGCTTTCGCTCCTCACCGGTATCTCACTCACCGCTATCGATAGCAAAGGTCTGCTGCAGGAAATCACGCGCCACATCTCCGACGAGCTCGACCTCAATATGCGCGCCATCACCCTCGAGGCTTCCGAGGGGGTGGCCCGAGGCATAATAATGCTCTATGTGAACGATGTGGAGAGTATCAATGGCCTCGTTGAGAAGCTCAAGGCTATCGACGGCGTCGAGGATGTGCACAGGATATAGACAGGAGTTAGGATTATGGACGACGAGTTGAAAGCATTCCATCGGTTGAGCGAAATTCTCGATACCCTGCGGCGCGAATGTCCGTGGGACAAGGTACAGACGATGAAAAGCCTGCGCTATCTCACCATCGAGGAGGTTCACGAACTGTCGGAAGCCATCGTTTCGGGCAATACCGGCGACCTGAAAAAGGAACTTGGCGACCTGGCCATGCATATCCTTTTCTATTGCAAGATAGCCGAAGAGCAGGCACTTTTCTCTACTGCCGATGTATATAACACTATTTGCGAGAAGCTTGTCGACCGCCACCCATTTATATATCACAAGGATGAATACCATGGAGAGAGCTGGGAGCAACTCAAGATGCGCGAAGGTCGCAAGGATGTGCTTGAAGGAGTTCCCGATTCGCTGCCGTCGTTGGTGAAAGCCGTGCGTATGCAGGAAAAAGTGGCCGGTATCGGAGGCCAGTTGCCCGAGGTTGATAGAAAGGTGGCCGGAGTTTTAGGCGAAGGGATGGACGATCAGGCTTTCGGCGACTTGTTGTTCGCTTTGGTCGGGTGGGCTCGTGCCCACGGTATCAATGCCGATGATGCCCTCTGCGGTGCAAATATGCGTTTCCGCAAGCAACACTCAACCAAAAACAAGGAGGACAAATGAAGCAATCACTCATCATAGCAGCGATATTCTCTTTGTTTTTAGGCGCTTCTATATCATCAGAGGCGCAGTTGAAACCGCGTCCCGACGCTTTTCCGCCGGAGGCCGACGAGTTTGCACCCAAAGCATTGCAGATGGCTTCGTCGGTAGAGCAGATGGCCGGATGGGACTGCTACCCGACATACGAGACCTATCTTGCCATGATGCAGCAGTGGGTTTACAGTTTCCCCAACCTTTGTCATATCGATACAATAGGTACATCAATCCGTGGACGTCTGATATTGAGTATGTATATCGAGCCCACTACCGACGACGACCTCTATCGGCCTGAATTCTTCTATAGTTCTACCATACACGGCGACGAGATCACGGGCTTTGTCATGATGCTACGCTTGATAGACACCTTGTTGCACGGTTATGGTAGCAACCCTCAATATACAAATCTAATAAACAGAACCCGTATCAGTATCAACCCGTTGGCCAACCCAGACGGTACTTACTATAGAGGCAACAACACCGTCCAGGGTTCGCGACGCTACAATGCAAACAATGTAGACCTCAATCGCAATTATCCCGATCCATTCGCCACAACCAAGGCTGCTCTGCAACAAGAAAACGAGATGATGATCAGTTATGTGTCGGCTCATAACTTCCTGCTCAGTGCCAACCTTCATGGTGGCAGCGAGGTTATGAACTATCCGTGGGACAGTTTCACTTCGAGGCAGCAGCCGCATCCCAATGCCGACTGGTGGGAAGAAGTTTGTCGCCGTTTTGTCGACACCAGCCGAGCATACAACAGCAGTCATTTCCGTGATGTCAACAGTCAGGGTTATATAGCCGGTGGCGACTGGTATGTCATTTCCGGCGGCCGTCAGGATTATATGAATTATGTCCACAACTGCCTTGAACTCACTATGGAAATCTCGACTCAGAAGAGTCTCAGCAGCGACCGCCTCCCCGAGTATTGGCAGTTCCTTCAGCATCCGTTGGTGAACTATATTGCAGAAATCCATAGTCTTCCTTATGGAGTAGGTATTGTACCGACAGAAGCAAAGTCCGCTGTCAGCGTTTATCCCAACCCTGCAGTTGGAAGCATCATTCTTCGTGGTTTCCCGTCGGGAGAGATTGCAGCGTTGTGCGATATTGCTGGGCGTGAATTGAATAGGTTTACCATTGGCGGCGAGTCGACGACGATTGACATATCCGTTCTGCCGGCCGGTATTTATATTATCCGTTGTGCCGGAGGTATAACTAAATTTGTAAAGCAGTAGATTGATAATCAAAAATTAAAAACAAAACAATATGAGCCAATTCAAAGACGACAAACAAACAAGCCGCTACATTCTATGGGGCGTCCTGGGCATTCTGGCCCTCATCGTGTTCTTCTCTTCGTTCTATACCATCCGCTCTACCGAGCGTGGCGTTCTCTCCACCTTCGGCAAAATGAGCGACCAGGTGGTTGGCGACGGATTACATCTCAAAGTGCCATTTATCCAAACCATCAAAAAGGTGAACATCCAGCAGAAAAAGTTCGACGGACGTGAAAATTCATATACACGCGACGTGCAGACTTCCGAAGTGGAATATACAATCAACTATGACCTTGTACGGGAAAATGTCACCAAACTGATGAAGAATGTTGGCGACGACTATCACAACCGTATTGTTGTGCCGTTTATCCGTTCGGCCATGAAGGAGGCTTTCGGTAACTTTGCGGCAACCGAAATAGTGGAGAACCGAGATGCTGTGCGCCGCGAGATTGAGGCAACGCTTCGTCGCACCCTTGATAGCAACTACTTTATGAACATTCAGTTCCAGCTGGTGGATATCGACTTCGATGACGATTTCGAAACTGCAATTAAGGAGAAGCAGGTTGCGGAGCAGAATGCCCTGAAAGCAAAGAATGTAACCACGCAGGTCGAAGAACAGGCAAAACAGACAAAAATAAAGGCCGAAGCCGATGCAGAAGCTATGCGTATCAAGGCCAATGCACTGGAGAGAAACCCCAAACTGGTCAATTACGAAGCTGTTCAGAAGTGGGACGGCAAGATGCCGCAGTATATGCTTGGCAATTCGGTACCTTTCATTGATATCAAGTAACTTGTACTGATATCAAACTGGTCGCCATCTGTTGTGAAACAATAAAAAGTGTATTTGCGCGTTATTAAAATGTAATGCATAAGAGACTGGCTATAATAACGGTTGTCCTGTTTACAGCACTTTCCGCATCGGCGCAGTGCTTCGGAGGTCATATGTCGCCGTACCTCCGGGGTATCATCTGCGACGATACTGCGAGTAAGTCGTTCCATATGAACGTAGGCAGTATGGTAGGATCCGGTTTTGGCCGCACCGATGCCGTCAGTTGGGTGGCACCGAGTTTCCAATTGCGTGCCAGCGAGCGGTTGATGCTGCGTGGAGGCTTTGGAATTGCCGGATCGCTTTTGCCTGGCGGATATGTACTGCATGGCCGTGAACCTCAGAATTTGGTACCGCTCAAACATGGCACCAGTCTTGGAGGAGTGTGGGCACAAGCCGAATATCGCGCCAATGAACATCTTACACTATGGGGGGCGTTTACCCGTGTAACTGGCTTCGTGCAGCCGTTGTGGGCTTCTTCGGCTTTGCCGGTGGATATCACGTCGGTAAGTGGCGGTTTCGCCTATAAATTCAACCAGAATTCCCTTCTGGCCATGCATTTCCGTTTTGTCCACGATGGTTACGGCTATATGCTCCATCCGCCTTATGGACATGGGTATTATGGCCCGTTCGCCCCCGAATTTGAACTCTTCAGCGGCCCTTGGCCCTTTTAAACACTGAATAAAGAAACAGAAACTCGATGGAATACAACACTCAGCGAGAGCAACTCAAAATAGCCGACTATGGGCGGAACGTGGTGAAGCTTATCGAATATTGCAAAACGCTTCCCGACCGTGAGGAGCGGACGCGTATGGCGAATACGATAATCGATGTTATGGCTCAGGTAAACCCCAAGGTCAAGGAACGTGCCGATTATCGGCATACCCTCTGGGATCACATGATGTTCATGTCGAACTATACCCTTGATGTTGATTCGCCATATCCGGTCAACCCTGAGGAGCCTATCCAGATGAATCCCAACCGTATCGAGCGTCGTGAGAGTGGTATACGCTATCGCCACTATGGCCGCGCCCTCGAGGATATGATAAAGGCAGTAGCTGAGATGCCGGAAAGCGAGGAGAGGAATGTACTCACACAGCATATTGCCAACACAATGAAGCGCCAGTATTTGCAGTGGAACCGTGATTCGGTCGACGATGCCCTGATAGAAGAGCAGCTTGCCGAGCTCAGCGAGGGTCGCCTCTCGCTGCCTGAAGGGTTTAAATTCCGTGACTCACAGGAGTATCTTGACTCGATGGCAACCATGCAAGCAAAGAAGGACGCCTCCGATGCCAAAAAGAAAAAGAAGAAAAAGAAGAAATAAATGGCAAGTTTCGAGATAATAGGAGGTCGCCCGTTGAGAGGCGAGATTGTGCCTCAAGGTGCCAAGAACGAAGCTTTGCAGGTGATATGCGCCGTATTGCTGACTGGCGAAAAGGTACGCATTGAGCATGTCCCGGATATCCGTGATATCAACAAGCTCATTGACTTGCTGCGCCTGTTGGGCGTGAAGGTATATCATGATGATGCTTCGGATTGCGAGAGCGGACGAGCTTTTGAGTTCGAGGCCCGCGATATCAATCTCGAAGTCTTGCAAAGTCCCGAATACCGCGAGCAGGCTGGCGCATTGCGTGGTAGCATAATGACTGCCGGTCCTTTGTTGGCTCGCTTTGGCCAGGCAGTGGTGCCGCAACCCGGTGGCGACAAAATCGGCCGCCGCCGTCTCGACACCCATTTCATAGGCTTTGAGAAATTGGGCGCCGAAGTAGAGTATCGCCGTAACGCATATATGGTAAAAGCCTCAAAACTTGAGGGATGTTATATGCTGCTCGATGAGGCTTCGGTTACCGGCACTGCAAATATCGTGATGGCTTCGGTGCTCGCAAAGGGTACCACTACAATTATGAACGCCGCCTGCGAGCCATATGTCTATCAGCTTTGTGCAATGCTCAACGCGATGGGCGCAAAGATTAGCGGCGTCGGCTCCAACTTGCTCACTATTGAAGGCGTATCTGAGTTGCACGGCTGCACACACCGTCTGTTGCCAGATATGATTGAGGTTGGTTCGTTCATAGGTATGGCTGCTATGACTCAAGGCGACCTGACCATCAAGAACGCCCAGGTTCAACATCTCGGACTTATACCGCAGGTGTTCCGCCGTCTTGGTATCGAGGTCTGGCAAAAAGGCGACGACCTCTATGTCCCTGCCCAGGAGCACTATGAGATAGAGCGTTTCATGGACGGTTCGATAATGACCGTTGCAGATGCGCCTTGGCCCGGATTTACCCCGGACCTGATATCTATTGCCCTTGTTGTGGCCACCCAAGCCAAGGGAAGCGTACTCATACACCAGAAGATGTTTGAAAGTCGCTTGTTCTTTGTCGACAAACTTATCGATATGGGTGCCCAGATAATTCTATGTGATCCCCATCGTGCCACCGTTATCGGTCTCGACCGCGAGCATCAGTTGCGAGGAGTGCGTATGGCTTCGCCAGATATACGGGCAGGTGTTGCTCTGCTTATAGCAGCTCTCAGTGCTAACGGCCGCAGCCAGATTGACAATATTGAGCAGATAGATCGTGGCTATCAGCATATAGATGAACGTCTTCGCCGCCTGGGTGCCGACATTAAGAGAATCTAATCAAAACTAAAGATATGGCTTTTTTTGCAAAACTATTCAAGAAGAAATACGAGCCACGCCCCATCTTTGCGGCCCTCGGTACCGATATGCACTGCCATCTGGTGCCCAAAGTTGACGATGGTTCCAAGTGTTTCGAGGAGAGTATTGACTGCCTCAATACCCTCAAGGCGGTGGGATATAACAAGGTGATAGTTACACCGCACTTCCAGTATCCCCGTTTCCCCAATGATGAGGACGACATACGCCGCCGCTACGACGAGTTGGTGGCTCGAGCCAAGGAGGCGGGAGTGGAAATAGAGATGGTAGGTGTAGGTGGCGAATACCGTATCGACAGCGGTTTTGCCAAGCGTCTCGATAATCCACGTTTCCTTCAGGTAGGCGGCAAGTATGTCCTGGTCGAGTTCTCACTTCACCAGCAGATGATGGGTTGTGACGAGATGATCTTTGATATGCAGATGAAAGGATATGAGGTGATTCTGGCACATCCCGAGCGCTATCCGTACCTCAATGTCGAGGGAAGCCGTATGGAGCAGCTTAAGAATCAAGGTGTTTATTTCCAAATCAATGTTCTTTCGCTGGGCGGGTTCTATGGCGAGGAGGCCAAGCGCAAGGCTTACGAGATGCTCGAATCCGGTTGGGTCGAGTTTATGGGCACCGACACACACAACACGATGTATGCCCAAGCCTTGGTGGAACTCAGCAATGATCGTAAGATAGAGAAGGTTTTGAACAAATATAATTTCTTGAACAATACATTATGAATAGTTTGAATGCTGTGTCGCCCATCGACGGGCGCTACCGTACCAAGTGCGAGTCTTTGGCGAAATACTTCTCCGAAGGAGCTCTTATAAAGTATCGTGTCCGTGTCGAGGTGGAATATTTCATAGCCCTCAGTGAGCGGCTCAAAGAGTTGCGTCCTCAATTGGCCTCTGTGGCAAGCAAGGCAGAAACCCTACGCGACATCTACCGCCAGTTCACCGAAGAGGACGCCCAGGCCATCAAAGATATCGAAAAAACCACCAACCATGATGTAAAGGCAGTGGAGTATTTCCTGAAAGGCAAGTTCGACCAGATGGGACTGTCGGAGTTGAAGGAATTTATCCACTTTGGACTCACGTCGCAGGATATCAACAATACCTCGGTACCTCTTTCGATGAAGGATTGTGCAGTAGAGGTTCTCTTTCCCGCTTATCGCAATATCCTTAACCTTATACAACAGAAAGCCGAGGAGTGGAAAGATATCCCTATGCTTGCCCACACCCACGGGCAGCCGGCATCGCCCACCACGCTTGGCAAGGAGTGGGGTGTCTTCGCCTATCGTATGCGCCGCCAGCTTGACGAGTTGGAGCGCCTGCCGTTCACTGCCAAATTTGGTGGTGCTACAGGCAACTACAATGCTCATCTTGCAGCCTTCCCCGAAGTGGATTGGCGTGCTTTCGGCAACGACTTTGTGGCCAATCATCTTGGCCTTGAGCGTCAGCAGCTGACCACCCAGATAGAGAACTACGACATGATGGCCGCATGGTTCGATGCATGTAAGCGTATCAACGTCATCCTTATTGACCTCTGTCGCGATGTGTGGACCTATGTTTCGATGGAGTATTTCAAACAGCGCATCAAAGCCGGCGAGGTGGGCTCCAGTGCTATGCCTCACAAGGTGAATCCCATCGACTTCGAGAATGCCGAAGGCAATCTCGGCCTTGCAAACGCAATCTTTGAGCACCTGAGCCATAAACTCCCGATCAGCCGAATGCAACGTGACCTTACCGACAGCACCGTGAGCCGCAATATCGGTGTGCCTATAGCCCACACGGTGATATCGCTTGCCTCGTTGGAGAAAGGTCTTGGCAAACTGCTTCTCAACGAAACTGCTCTTGAACGCGATCTTGAGAACAATTGGGCAGTGGTGGCTGAAGCCATACAGACCGTTTTGCGGTCGGTAGGCTATCCCAACCCCTATGAGGCCTTGAAGCAGCTTACCCGTACTAACGAGAAGGTTACTGCACAGACTATCGGTGCATTTGTCGACACTCTGGAGGTGACTCCCGAGGTCAAGGAACGTTTGAAAAGGATTACTCCTCACAATTATATTGGATATAGTCTGTAACCCCACAAAGGATGCCGCTCACTCTACGATATGTTAAGCCATACAGCACACGTGGTGTGCTGTATGTGCTTTTGGTAGTGTTGAGTGTGATATTCACAATGGCTACGGCACTGAGTGTGGCCGACTTTCTCAAAATCCTTTTTGGCGAGGGTGAGGGCACCGTCCCGTCGGCTGCTCTTGTGTCGAAGTGGCTCAACGTCCTCTATGCCTGGCTCATTTCATTTGGCAGGCTCAATGCCCTGATTATCTTCTCGGGGATAGTATTCCTGCTCTATGGGCTGAAGAATGTTTTCAGTTATTTCTCTTTGGTCGAGATTTCTGTAATCCGCACCTTCGTGGTGCGTGACATTCGCAACGATATGTTTCGCAAGGCTATGCATCTGCCGATGAGTTACTACGACCGTCAGCGTAAAGGTGATGTACTTTCCCGCTTTGGGAACGATATGGTTGAATATGAGGAAACGTCCCTCAATTCCATTCAGCAGCTTCTAACCTCAATTATCAGCATGGTTCTTTATCTTGCCATGCTCTTTTATCTCAATATTAAGTTGACGGGCTTCGTACTATGTATGTTGCCTATTGTAGCTTTTGTAATATCCGGCATTTCGCGCAAGTTGAAGCGTAAATCCCAGATGGTGCAGGAAATGAACTCGCGACTCATATCGCTCACAGATGAGACCATAGGCGGCCTCAAGGTTATAAAGGCCTATACTGCCATCGAAGCGATGAACAAGCGTTTCCGTACCCAGAATCGCCGCTATGCACGTCAGCGCACTGCTATGTTTCGCCGCATCTACTCGGCATCGCCGATAAGTGATTTTATGGGCAATGCCATCGTCATCGGCATCCTTCTTTTCGGTGCATGGCTTGTGTTTAGTGGTGATCAGGGGCTCACGGCCGACCTCTTCATCTCCTATGTCATGATATTTGTGCTGATGATTCCCCCCGCCAAGGAATTCACCACAGCAATCTCGCAGATGAAGAAAGGCCGTGCTTGTGCCGATCGTATCGAGGAATTCCTTGCCGAGACCGACGAACCATGCAATGTCACATTTTCCGTCAATACCGAAGCCACGACCGATAATAACAATGCGGTCGAGCTGAGAAATGTCAGCTTCTGCTATAATGAAGGTGCCACGGTGCTTGATGATATAAGTATCACAGTGCCGAGAGGCAAGACGGTAGCATTGGTCGGCAGCTCCGGAAGCGGCAAATCAACAGTCGCTGACCTTATATGCCGCTTCTACGACGTGCAGCAGGGAGAAGTCCTCTTCGCTGGGGTTAATGTCAAGTCAATGCCATTGGCTGACCTGAGGGGACGTATCGGTGTGGTGGCTCAGGACACATTGCTTTTCAACGACTCAGTGAGCGCCAATATTGCTTTTGGTATGCCTGGCGCCACAGCCGCACAGATTGAGGAGGCGGCTCGTGAGGCGCAGGCCCACGAGTTTATCATGGCTCTCCCCGAAGGCTATAATACCTCGCTCGGCGAGGGCGGAAGCCTGCTCAGCGGTGGCCAGCGCCAGCGTATCAGTATCGCGCGTGCCTTGCTGCGAAAGCCCGAACTGCTTATCCTCGACGAGGCAACTTCGGCTCTCGATACCGAAAGCGAGCGTCGCCTCCAGCAAACCCTCGGCGAGGTGCTCCGCGGCCGTACCGCCATTGTCATCGCCCATCGCCTTTCAACCATTGCCGGTGCCGATGAAATTGTGGTGCTTGACGGAGGTCGTATCGTTGAACGCGGTACTCATTCCCAGCTCATTGCTCTCCGTGGCCGTTACGCTGAATTGGTATCACTACAGTCGATAAACTGATGTCCTCGCGATCACATAGCCTGATGCTCATTCTGCTTCTGCTGCCGTTGGCTGTCGGCGGACAAGAGCCTGTGGCCCCTTGCGCCGACTGGCTCGCCACTGTTGATGAGGCCACTCAGCGCATAGTGCTCAGTTGGCGGCCTTCGGCCGACTCGGCAACCATGGGCTATCATATCTGTACCGGCAATCCGTGCCTCGACTACGACACCGTCTTTGGCCGTCTTGATACCACATATATCTGCGCTGACCATAGTCCACTCGAGACCCATACCTACCGTCTGCACGTATTCGATACCGCATACAACGTCAGTTCGCTTACCGAACCTTTCGGCAATATGGTGCTGCAAGCCTTAGTGCCAGAGTGTGACCCTGAGGTTACCCTCTCGTGGACCCCCTATACGGGCATGCCGGGAGGACTGGCCGGATACAGGCTTATGATGCGTCTTGAACCTTACGACGACGACTTCGTCCAATACCATACTGTTGCCCCGGACGCCATGACGTGTTATAGTTTCGAAATGCCTTCGGGCGTTGTCCGAGCCCATATCAAAGTCTTGGCCCACAATGCCTCGGGTTCGCTGGTGTCGCAGTCGAATTTGGTGAGTTTTGACCGCCAGACCATCGACACCGCCGCCTTTGTCGAGATTTCGCAGGCGGGATACGACTCGCTCGATGGGGCGGTTAAACTCGTTTTCAATATCGACACTTCCTACCATTCTGCCGACCATTACACACTCTGGCGCAGTGTCGATTTCAGCCCCTGGCGCGAGATCGCCACGGGCAACTGGCAGCAGTATTCCGACAACGACGTCAATCTCTACGACTCGCTCTACTGCTATCAGCTTTCGGTATACGATGCCTGCGGCCTCAACGAGAAATTCTCCGCCACTGCATGCGTTGTGCTACCCGACCCTCCAGAGCCAGAAGTCGACATCCCAAATGTGATCATTGTTGGCAGCCCCGAAAACGGGGTGTTCCTGCCCAATGTGATAGGACTGGCAGGCGACATCTATGAGCTCCATATCTATGACCGCCGGGGCTTGCTTGTTTTCTCCACCACCGACCCCACCGTTCCATGGCGCCCTGGTCCTTCTACTCCGCAAGGGGCCTACGCCTATGTCCTGCGTGTGCGCTATGTGAACGGATTTGTGCAGTCGTATGTCGGTACGCTGCTGGTTATTAAATGAGATAAAAACTGTAGTTATGAGAATTGCATTATATTATCGACACATCGACGACGACGACCGTCAGGCTTTCACCACCCTTCTCGAGGCAGTCCATGCCAGGAATATCGAGGCTGTTACTGTGCGCGACGGCGACTCGGTCGACGGCTGCGACTATCTTTTCTCCATCGGAGGCGACGGTACCCTCCTCAGTTCAGTCCAGTTTGTGCACAGCAGCAACCCACAGTCGTTCCCACCCATTCTAGGCATAAATTTCGGCCATCTGGGTTTCCTTACCACCGTGGGCAAGGAAAATCTCGCCGCAATGGTCGACGACCTCCTGGAGGGTCGCTTCTCGCTCGAGCAGCGCACCCTGCTGAAGGTGAATAGCGAAAGCTGGCCCGAGGGGCATTTCGCCCTCAACGAGGTGTTCCTCCACCGCCCCGAAGGCTCGTCGCTGTTGCGCACCCAGGTGTATGTCAATGGCGACTATGTGGCAACCTATGCCGGCGATGGTGTCATTGTGGCTACCCCCACAGGTTCCACCGCCTATTCGCTGAGCTGCGGCGGCCCTATCCTCACCCCCGACAGCGGATGTCTGGTCATAACCCCCATAGGAGCCCACACCCTCACATTGCGCCCCATCATCGTACCCGATATCGCCAGTCTTCGCCTTCTCACTGTCCCCGCTACCCATCACGACGGCCTGGCACACAACGACGAGCAGATCACCCTTGGAATGGATTCGCGGCGCATGACGCTCACCTCGCCGTCCGAGCTAATGCTCCGTCGGGCGCCGTTCGCCATAAGTCTTATCCGTATGAATACGCAGAACTTCTTCTCCGCCATCCGCGACAAGCTGATGTGGGGGACCGAAGTGCGTCAATAGCCTATTACTCGGTATTCCACCCTGCGGTTGCGCGAGCGCCCTTCGGGGGTGTCGTTGGTGTCGACAGGCAGTGTGCTGCCATATCCTTTCGAGGTCATCCGGCGGCGTTCCACCCCATGTTCTTCCATATAATCGAGCACTGCTTTGGCGCGATTGTCCGAGAGTTCAAGGTTGTGCTTGAGGGTGCCAGTATTGTCGGTATGCCCGCGTAGCTCGATTTTCATATCCGGATATGCCCGGAGCAGTTCCAGCAGGCGGCGCAGCTCGTTGTACGACTGCTGAAGCAGTTCGTGGCTGTCAATATCAAAAAATACTCCCCACATAGGCACGATCTCCCCTTCGGCAGGTGCCGTCACAGCCGGTTCGGGTTCGGCTCCGGCGGTGTCGAGGCACACCACGCTCACGTCGTCGATATAGTAGTAGGCACCTTGCAGTATGGCCAGCGCATTGTGAAGGTCTACAACTGTTGAATGGTTGAAATCGGCGAAATTCCCCAGGGTGAGGAATCGCTCGCCCCCGTCGGCGACGATGGTGTCGCATATCTCGACCCACTCGCGCGTATTGTCCACCACGCTGTCGGTGGGGTTGGCCACCTGCGGTACGATATATGTGGCTATCGACTGCCGTTCGCCTCCGCCTATGTCGGTGTTTTCGCGGCGCATCAGTATCCCTACTGTCGAGTCGGCAATGCGGTCGGCGGTCAGTAGCGCGCCGAGGGTGGCCACGGCATGGGGCGACTTGTCGGCTAGGCTTGCGAAATAGGCCACACGGTAGTGCCGTCCGGCTTGCAGGGGGGTTCTGAGCTCGGTTTGCAGATATTCGCGGTAGTCTTCCTGCGAGCAGTAGATGCCACAATAGGCGTTGCCCGTATGGGGTGCCTGTGTGCCCATTTTGTTGCGTGGCACCGTACATTCACGGCCGCCGCACTGGTTGAAATAGTCGCTGCTTCCCTGGGTGGGCTGCCACCAGGCATCCACGGCTTTCATCACCCCAATGGCGTCGATGCGCTGAGGGCAGAAACTCCGCTCCTCGAACGAAGCGTTGTACACTAGGTTCTGTCCCTCTTGCGCTGTGGCAGCGAGGGATGCGACGAGCACAAGGAGTATGAATGTATGTTTCATCGGCTTTGCATAATGCGTTCCACGCTCTGCCATAGCAGGTCGGCAGTGCGGTCCCAGCTGAATGTGCGGCGTTGTTCGCGACCGCGTTCGATCAGGGCGTTGCGGCGGCTATGGTCGAGGACTTTCCGTATGCCACGGGCAATGTCATCGGGCGAAGCGGGGTCGACATATTCCACCGCGTCGCCGCCCACCTCGGGCATCGATGTGGTGTTCGAGCATACTACTGCCGTTTCGGCATACATGGCTTCCAATATCGGTATGCCAAACCCTTCGAACAGCGAGGGGTACACCAGCATCTCCGACGCAGAGAGCAGTGCCGCGAGATCGTCCGGCTCGGCCCTGCCAAGCATAATCACGTCGCTGCGGTGGTGCATCGTGTCGTAAGCCTCTTTCAGCTCGTCCTGCCACCATACCCGGCTTCCCACCACCAGCAGCTTCAGACCCCGGCGATCGTCGTCCTTCACCTTGTCGAACGCCTTCAGCAGGCCGGCCAGGTTCTTGCGTTTGAGGATGGTGCTTATGAATATCAGGTAGGGGTTTCCGCCGGTAAACCGCTGGCGGGTGGCTTCCTTCTCGGCCTCGCTGTGTGGGCGGTAATGACTGTGGGCACCGTCGTAGACAACGTCGATCCTGCCAGCGTCTACGCCGTAGGTAGCTGCGATGTCGCTCTTCGAGAATTCCGACACCGTCGCCACCCGTGTCGCCGATTTGGCGAACCGGGGGAAGTAGTGGGTCATATAGCGCTGATGCGAGGGGATGAGGTTGTCGGGCGAATGTTCGAAGTTGATGTCGTGTATCACGCAGAGTGTCTTCACCTGTGGCTTGAGGGGCATCATGCCGTCGGGCGTCAGGTAGATGTCGGCTTTCCAGCGCCGCAATGCCATAGGCACGCTCAACTCAAAGAACATCCGCCAGAGTACAGGATGGCGTGCCTGTGGGCAAAGAATCATGGTCTCGACATTTTTGGCGGACATCATCTTGCGCATCCCCTCGTCGGCTTCGGGCGAGGTGAGGGCTGTGCATGGCCGGTCGAAAAGCAGCAGGAACCGGTGCTCGGGGTGCGATGCCACCAGGCGGCGGGTCGTCTCATAGGCGAACCATCCTATGCCATCCATACGTCCGGGCAGCACTAGCCGCATGTTCACAGCGATTCTCATCATTTGCGGCCGCTGATGGTTTCGTCAATCACCCGCGGGAAATGTTCCTTCTCGAGCAGGTGGATCTTCTCGGCAAGGGTGTCGGGAGTGTCGGCCGGCGTCAGCGGGCAGCGAGCCTGGAATAGGGTGGTGCCCCGGTCATAGTGCTCGTCGACGATATGGATGGTGATGCCGCTCTCGGTCTCGTGGTTGGCCACTACGGCCTCGTGTACGTGATGGCCGTACATCCCTTTCCCGCCGTATTTAGGCAGCAGGGCTGGATGAATATTGATGATGCGTCCCGGGTAGGCTTGCAGCAACTCCTGAGGTACCAGCCAAAGGAATCCTGCAAGAATCACCCAATCTATCTGCTTGTCGGCCAGGTAGTCGCGCACGGCGTGGTTCTCGTAAAAGTCGGCACGACCGAAATATCTGCTTTCGATACCGAGCTTTTTGGCACGTTCGGCGATATAGGCGTCGCGTTTGTTATAGATGATACAGGCCACCACAACATCGGTTCTTCCGGCAAAGTACTCGCTTATCTGTTGTGCGTTGGTGCCGTTCCCCGATCCGAGGATAGCCAGTCTTATGGGTTTGTCCATAGTATTGCGTTTTTACCTTAAAGAACGCAATCCGAACATTTTTATTGTGCAACGTTGATTAACGGAAGAAAGCCACGAGCCGGACGTCGCCGGTCATCTGGATGCTGCGAGGGTTGTCGGTCGAACCATCGCTCCATCGCATGAAAGTGTGGCCTTGGGCGGGATGTGCTGTGGCGGTGGCGGTCGAGAGGTTGGGATAGTCGCCACCTCCGCTTACCGTGCCTGCCTCGGGGTCGGCGCTGTTGAGTGTAAGTGAGTGGAGGTCGACGATGGCGAACATCGGGCCAGTGAGCTGGCGGAATTGGCCAAAATAATGATTATGAGGATACCATGTTTCCCACCATTCTTCCCTAGTACGCAGAAATCCGACATTGGCATCGAACATACGGTTTTTGGTCGTGAGACAGGCATCGCACATACCCTCGGGGTGATGGCTATAATCAGCTCCAATGCAGCCATATGAGGTGGGGTAGTTGATTATCTGCCGGGTACTTTGACCGTCATCAGAACTTACCAACTGCCAAAGGTTGCTGTAAAGGCTGCCGGCCACATAGAACGCAGAGTCGAGCACGACGGGCGTCGGGAAATATACATCGTAAGCATAGAAGAGGAAGAAATCGCTGTCGGCAGTGGCACCGCTCCATCGCGGCAGCCGCACGACGTATGGTCGCGCGGTGTCCCAGCGGAGCGAGTCGACAATAGTCATCTCGCGAGGGAAAACAAGGCCCGTGCCAGGTAACATGGCACCGCCTTGGACGAGGGTTAGCCATTCAGGCGCACGGTCTGGACTTCCTACAGAATATGGTCTCGGCACATAGATATCTACACACACTAAGCACATAAGCCCCTTGATTTCTACCTGCCCGTCGACGTAATACTCGTTGGCATAGTGATAGACGTTGGGGAGCCCCACATCCTGCACGGAATATATGTTTTTCAGGACGTTGGTGAAATCGTTGGTGTCGGATAGGAATGCGGGACAGTCGGCATACCATTCTGGCGTGTAGTATCGATGGGGAAGGTAATCAAAGGTGTCGAGGTCGGTATATCGCGGCTGGGCCGACAATGCAGCAATGGAGGCAAAAAAGATTAAAAGGACTGTCTTTTTCATAGCTATAGTTTGATTAGTGTTTTGGCTTCTTTTATATTGTCGGTGCGGAGCACGGCGGTGTATATTCCAGAAGGCAATGTGGCGACATCGACAGTGGCTCCGCAGCCTGCAAAGTTGCGGGTGAGCACCAGGCGTCCAGCCCCGTCATAGAGTTGAAGCATATGCGTACCTTCGGCGCAGCCAATGGTGACGATTCCTTGCATGGGGTTGGGGGTTATGGTGAGTTCCTGTTCGGGAGTCTGTGGTTCGAAGATACCGACGGGTACAGGGTCGAAGAGGGCGGTGAAGACGGTGTCGCCCATGGGAAGAACTGTTCGCGGGTTGTCTTGGTTGCCGTCGGCCCATTCCGTGAAGATATAGCCATCGAACGGAGTTGCGGCGATATCGACGCTCTGGCCGTAGGGGTAGATGCCGGCACCGCTAACGCTGCCCCAGTCGGGATTGTTGGGCAGCACTCGCACGTAGGCGCTACTGTCGTGCATAAAGTTGGCGGTGACTGTCGAGTCGCTTCTGAGGTACATCACACGCGGGTTTTCGGTCGAGCCGTCGCTCCACGAGGTGAAACGGCAATACCGTGATGGTGTCGCCATAACGAACGCCGGCACGCCGGAGTGATAGGTGCCGTTGCCTGTGACGGTACCCATCAAACTGTCGGCCGTGAGCACCGTGAGGTCGAACCCTGCAGTGATGGCCAGAAACGGGCCAACCCTGTGGGAATAATATAACGGGTTCCATCCATTGTCGGGCGAAAAGGTGGTAAACTGAATACCTGTCAAGCAAGGAGCACAGGGGTTTTGTTCGGCTTGTACAGTGATATAGCTTGTGGTTCGGTATTTATATCGCCAGACGCCATTACTGTCTGGAGCGCTCCTCTCGTTGCTGTTGAATGTGGCGGCAATGAAGAATTGCGTGTCGACCAATACCGGATGCGGAAAGCGGGCTTCATATACCAGGAAGTCACGCAAGCATCCGGTAGTGTCGCCAGCATGCTCGGCTCTTATGTTCTGCGGCAGCAGCATGACGCGAGGAACTACGGTATCCCAACGAGCTATTGCCAGTGTGTCGCCAGGCAGTCCGTTGCTGTCAACTCCAATAAGGAGTGCGTATTCATTGTTTCGCTCCGTTGTCAGCGATGGCCATCTCTGCGGATGGGTGGAAACCATAACCGCCACGCCTTCGATGGCCACCGGTTCCGGCACCGATTGCTTCGTGGCCATCAGAGAACCTGCACGATTCTCATGTTCCATGGTATAGAAATATCTGGGCACCTCACCAAGAATAAAGCCTCCGTCGGTGGTGTAATAATAGCACTCGTCATACCATACGGGATAAAGATAGTCGGCACTTCGCCCCCAAATAATGTCGCCACTCTGTGCCGACAGGTATCCCCCCGCCGTAATCAGCAATGCCAATAGTAGATACCGTTTCATGATTTATTTAGTTTTCTTGTTCGTCTTTAACGGGGATTGGATCTATGCAGATTGCCGTGTAGGGCGCATCAATAGAAACAATAGGTATTTGTTCAAATACCGCAACCTCTGCCTCAGAATTATAACACCCTATTGTAATATGATGGAACTGGCTTGGCCCCATACCGCACAAACTATTATTGACCCACCAATACCCTAGACTGGCCGTATAGCACCCTATTGGGATTTTATCACCTCTGGAATCATCATTGCGGATATTGTAACTTATATTTCTTGCAACCCGGTTTTGAGCTAAAGGATAGTATCCGGAAAGGTATAACGATGACTTATGGATATCAATGCCAGGATTTCTAAAGGGAACAATGCTTTCCATACTAGGGTATCGTATTTTTCGTACTGTATCGTAGAACTCATCATTTAGACCACCAAGCATCGGAAGTCGCCATACAGAATTGCCATGATTATCCTCGAGGAGCGCGGCGATAAAGGGATTTCCCCAAACAGAATCGCTTGACTTAATATCCTTTATTTTGACATAAGTTCCAGTATCAACATTGTGTAGTATCTCCGGTATCGCTCCAGAATTAATATTGGGGAAATGGAACATCAACAATTTACCAGGAAATGAAATATTAGGCATCTCATCATTCTCGGCGATATATGATACCACCACGCCATTACCTTTATTGGTTGCAGTAAGATGTATCGGTGTGTCTGTTCCCATCCTTGCGCGTCGATCGCCATAGGCTATATAAACATCGAAATCGTTAACGATGTTTGAATTAATGAAATCGGAACGAGGACCGCACCCAAGATAGAACATATCGTGGAAATAGAAGAAATGGCCTGGTTCCAGGCATCGGGCAAGGGTCACAATGGTGTCGCCTGTGCAGACAACACCCATGAACTTCTCGGCACCATCATGGTTGATTATGCCGCGGGTGACATTGTACCCACCGCCGCCGGCGGGCGTAATGTGGTATATCAGGTTGTCTTCGGTGGCGTATATGTCGCCCGACGGGGTCAAAGCAAAATGCTGCAGATTATCAGAACCGTTGATAAGCATTATCTCCATGTTGCCGCCGCCGTTCAAAACATCATTTATGATATTGAACCTCCCTACATAGCCGTAATAGAGCGTTTCCGGAACCAGAAGACCTTCTATTGTGTAGACATACTGGCCTGTACGCACCCATTTCGAACCGCAGAACCAGCAGTTTTTTCCATCGTCGACAACCATCTCGTTGACGATATATCCGCTGCAGCTGTATTGCATCGACGGCTCAACATGTGCCGTAGTGTAGAATTTCTTTCTGGTGTTGTTCTCGAAATCCTCGACAAGAAAACAACTGCGGTCGTCGTCGGTATGGCTACAGGTAACGAACTTTTTGTACTTTACATCTGCCGCCGAAACCACACGGTCGCCCTTCGTGTCGTTGAATCTGATTGTACCGTTTGATTGTGCGCACAGGGGCGCAAGACATTCAGACAAACAAAGAACGCCACAAAACAGAATGAGCCTTGCCAAAATTCTCATATAAAATATTTTTCAATATAACGCAGTAAAAACGGTATTATTGTGTAGGGGGGAATGGGAATACCTGCTCCCATACATCAGGCTCATTTTTTCGATTGTTCTTCGATTGTTCTTCGATTGTTCTTCGATCGTTTTTCGATTCGAATCGAAGAACAATCGAAGAACGATCGAAGAACAATCGAAGAACGGTGGTAGTTGATAGGTAGTTGGTACGTTGTTGATAGGTAGAAGGTGCGGAGAATCATTCACTTATATGCCCGTATGTCATGAGTGATATTGATTTGCATTGTACTGTGTTAATAACAGACATGTACACTAAATGTTAGAAGAAAGAATTAGCTTAAATACAATACAATAATTTTAAAGAAAAATCGTTATTGTTTCCAGTTTAAAGAAAAATCGTTATTGTTTCCAGATTCTGTAATTATTTATAATCTAAAATATTGATATTTGATATGTTTCATAAATTATTTATTGGAATTATTCTTCTTATTCCTGTCACTGCATGGGGGCAGGAATTTATCAAAGAAGTCAGTGTCAAAAGTACGAACTCCATCGTCAGGGAGGTTGGGTAGCAGGAATGGTTAACATACACATATCATTATGGAATGAGTATCTTTACTCTTGCCAGCGAAACCGGAGTTACTGCACCGACATTGGAATTGCCAAACTATTACAACATAAGCGACTTTGAAATCTATAACGATACTGTATATTTCTGTGGACGAGCAGATTCTGGCTCTATAGTTGCATTGTTCGGATATTTCAGTCTGGTCTCGTTTCCGTATTCTTCAGTTTATTGCTGCCACATTCAATCATTAAAAGAACTAAAGAAACTTGCAATATACAACAATGGCAACAAACCTCACGTCGTTTTCACTGGCACAATGGGGAAAAACAAGTCCGTATTGTCCGATGCCATCATATCCTCATACAACTCGTGGGATTTTGCAATTGCCTATGACACGTATATTGATGACCTTATTTTTGACGATGTTGCTGTTACCGACGATTACATTGTTTCCTCAAGTAGAATATTTAATCTGGATTCCGGACTCATACAATACTTTCACAAGCCTCCAACGTACCATACGATGTTTCCCTATTATTACATCACCAGATCAATAGAATATAATCCTATTTCTCAAATCCTTATAACGGCATGCCAGAAAGATACATTTGCGACATTGTGCAATGTAAGCCCTAGTGCTTTTGTAATGAGCAAATACAATCCTTTAAACGATGTTATTTCTTTGAAGAGCACAATTTAAAGGTGCGAAAGCAGAGACATCAACTATAATGCTGACAACAAGAATGTGGAGGTTCTTGTATATGATGTTGGTACAGAATATGGTTCAAGTTTGACTTTGGATTATGATAATGCATTGACAATGTCTGCCTATATTCCGGAGCATCGATGGCTGATGCAAGACATGTATTCCATAGATTACCTTGTAAGCGACCCTCTTAAGTTTATTGCGGCAGGGCGTGAAATAGGAGGAGTGTTTGTACGGCTCTACAGATACAAATTTGACGAATGGCACGATTGCACCGAAGAAACAAATATTAAAGCATTGAAAATTGGGAATGAAGGCTTGTGGTGGGAACATAAATATCAGCCGATGCTAAACGCCGAAGATGCCATATTGATAGAATGCATACCTGACGAGTCTGACATAGATAACAAATGTGATAATTAAAAGAATAACGATATGGAAAAGAGAGTATCTTTCATTGTTTTATTGTTTGCACTAGCGATAAGCTTGCAGGCCCAGGACACGCTCAGTGCCGACACGATTAAGTCGACCTACTTATGTAATCAATGGCCGGACTTCAACCGTGAGAGACTCATTATGGGCAACAGCAATTGGGGAGTGGACAGAAGACACGTGCAAGCCATGCTATTTGAACCGGGCGACGATACCATCACCGTATATGGAATGGCTGTCAGTGCAGAAACGTTTAGGCCGAATCAGGAAATTCATAACATGTGTGATACATCGGCATATGAAGAAGCATATGAATTTTGGGGGCTATACAAGCGAGTTCCGGCATTGCCGAATGATTCCCTAAAACTGATTAGCCCACAACTTCCAGTAAACGTCAAACTTGACACCCCTACATATATCCTCGCCTTCAGTTCGTTCACAGACGGGTCCTGCACAGAACACACAAGACCTCTGCCAGTATATGAACTATTCTTTCGCACTCCCCAGGAGGTCAAAGGTCCTTTCTACATGGGCATCACCAATAGAATCTTCTCCATGGGTGACAGTTGTGGAAAAAAATACTACACATGGCCTGTATTAAGACGTCCAATAACGGTTGATCCGTCAATAGACCAAGGTTCAGCATTTTATGATGAACAATCGGCATCATGGACTTTTAGTAGAACTATTCTTACTTTTGGATTCCCAATTATAGCGCCACCTGACAGTGGCTACGTGTGGGATACAACAATAGTGGCCGGAGACACAGTTTATACACATGGGGACACTATTTCCATGCTGTCAAGCGACACTATTGTCGCAAACGGCGACACTGTTGTCGTTTCGAACGGCGACACTGTTTTCGTTGCTGGTGGCTCTGTTATTGTACCTGATACTACCATTGTTCTAGACACTGTCGTTGTCCTTGACACAGCAATTGTTGGTGGCGATACAATTGTATATTATGATACAATCATCCATCATGATACAATTGTCGTATTTGACATCCTTCTTTCAATCAGAGAGGTGAGTTTACTTCAGCGCCTCACGGGTGTGACGCCCAATCCGGCGACAGAGACGGCCAAAGTTGTATCCAGTTTCGGGATATCATATATCGAAGCCTACGACATTGCTGGGCAGAAGGTCAACGAGTTACGCTTTACCTCACCGTCGCTCTCGGCAACGCTCGACGTACGCCGCTGGCCCGCAGGTGCGTATATCCTCCGTATACATACTCCGCTAGGTATTGCGGTGAAGAAACTCAACGTTACTCGGTAGCCGGCGGATTGCCAGTCTTATGGGTTTGTCCATTGTCTTTACTATATACTTAGTAACGCGCTTGTCCCTGTTTTATTGTACCCAACTCCCATTGTTCTTCGGTACATCTTCGATTCGAATCGAAGAACTATCGAAGAACTATCGAAGAACTATCGAAGAAC
>ONYC01000026.1 GCA_900321975.1 uncultured Bacteroidales bacterium | reverse complement strand
CTGAACGGAATTGTCGCTCTGCGCCTGTGCAATGCCGCAAGCCGCGAAAGCAAACAGAATGAACAAAATAGCGGTGTTTTTCATAATTCGATGCATTAAATTTGAGATTGCAAAAGTACGAGAATTCTGTCACCCATACAATGACATATCGTCTGCAACATTTGGCAAAAAGTCAGATTATTCTTTCCATATCAAAAATAATCCGTACTTTTGCATTATGGAAAAGAGCAGTTTTTACACTCACCCGATGAACCTCTACCCTCAGAGAATCAGAGAGGAAGGCATCGTTGTATTCGACAATATAAGAGGGTTGCCTTCGGGCGACGAGCCATTTACATCGTCGGATTATGTCATCGCCATCGGTCACCGCGGACGCATCGAACTGATGTACGACGACATCTCCGACTTCTCTGGGCTGCATACGGTGGGTGTCATCTTCCCCAACCACTGCCTCCGCAAGGTGAGCGTAACCGACGACTACCTGGCCACCCTGATTATCGTCGACGCAGCAGTGCTCAACGACCCCATACTGCAGATCATCAAACAGCTGCGCTACCGCTACGAGCCGCACCCCAACGTGAAGCTTGACAAGCACGAATACCGTATCATCACTCATGTGGTGGAAGGAATGCGCGAAATCACGCGCCTCGACCTCCCCGACCGCCGGATGCTGATGACACGCCTGCTGGAGTTCCTGCTGAGGCTGCTCAGCCAATACCGCAAAAGCAAACTGGACGAACCCGGCGGCGACAAGCAGGTCAGCGCACGCTTCCTTAGCGACCTCAAGCAGCATTTCCGTGAGCACCGCGACGTGGGCTTCTATGCCGCGCAAGCCTGCCTGTCGACCAAACATTTCAGCACCGTCGTCAAGCAAGAGACAGAGCATACCGCCGCCTACTGGATTCACCACCAAGTGGTGGCTGAAGCCAAGATGCTACTCCACATACGGCACGACCTCACCGTGCAGACAGTCGCCGACCTATTGGGCTTCGATGACCAAGCAACCTTCAGCCGATATTTCCGCCGCGAGACTGGTCTATCCCCGAAGGAGTTCCGTGCATCAGTCCTTTCACAAAATGCGTAGTCAGGATTTTTTTTCTGCAGCCTATCCGCCAAAAAAAAGGACTGCCCGGAAGAACTCCGGGCAATCCCAACCATAACCAAATAAATATGAAAAACTATTTTTTTCTTATTTACGCAGGCCAAGCTGTTTGACAATGGCGCGGTAGCGCTCGATGTCGGTTTCTTTCAGATAGTCGAGCATTTTGCGACGTTTGCCGACGAGACCTACAAGGGCGCGCTCGCTGACCTGGTCTTTCTTGTGCTCTTTCATCAGCTCGGTGAGATGCTGGATACGATAGGTGAAGAGGGCAATCTGTCCTTCGGCGCTACCAGTATCCTTGGCCGATTTACCATATTGGGCGAAGATTTCTTCTTTCTTTTCTTTTGTCAGATACATAATTACTTACGTTTGTTTTCTGTCTGTTTTGTTGTTCTCTTTTCGGCTGCAAAGATACGCACATTTCCGAAACTGACAAAACTTTTTTGCAAAAAACGCAGTATTTAACATTTGTTAAGAAAGTAACCGCCCTATTTCAAATAGTATTCAACGGTGGTTACTACGCGTACTTTCTTTACCTGCGGGGTGTTCTCGTCGAGGTCTTCCACTTCGAAGTAGCCCTGCGAGGCGGTGCGCATCTTGCCGATGCGGCTGTGGCTGTTCTTGGCGAATTCGTCGGCTGCGGTGCGGGCGTTCTCGAGGCTTTCGGCGATCATCGAGGGTTTGATGTCGTTGAGGCCCAGGTACTGGTAGTCGGCGTAGCTGCTGGCCAGGATGTCGTGAGCCGCGAGGTCGTCCTCGAGAGTCTGCTGCACTTTGCGCACCAGTTCGAGGTTCTTGGTGAAGATGGTGACTGTCTGGTTGGCCTGGTAGCGGAAGGCAATCTGCGAGATGTTGTTGGAGTACATGTAGCGGTCGTCGTAGCTGGCCGTGCTTGTGCGGATCTCGTCTTCGGCGAAGCCGGCGTCGCGCAGCATCTTGGTGATGATGTCGTTGTTGCGGCGCAGCGACTGGCGCAGGTCGGAGAGGTCGTTGCTCTTCACCGAATAGTGGATGCGGTAGACGACGCGGTCGGCCGGCACCTCTTTTTCGCAGAGGCCGCGCACCTTGACGGTGTCGTCGTAGGATTTCAGCGTCTTCACGGTGCACACCATGAAGATGCCCAGCACCAGGGCCGCCAGCACTAGGGCGACGCCCTGGATCATGTTCTTCCTGAACGGGATGTTGCTTCCTTTCATTGTCGTTTGTTATTAAAGGTTATTATTATTGTTTGAATCTGAGTGTGATCTCGATGGGGTAGTGGTCGGAGATGTACGGCACGCCATAGTCGCCGTCGAGTGTGCGGAAGCTTACCACCTCGAAGTCCTTCACGAAGAAGTGGTCGATGACCGACCCTTCGCCCTTGCCGAAGGCGTTGTAGGTGATAGCGTTGCTGGTGCTGTCGGTGAGTGTGCGGGCATCTTGGAGGCCGACGTTATATAGGACACGGAAGATAGTGTCGTCGATGGTGGAATTCATGTCGCCGCCTACGATTAAGGGAAAGCCTTCGCTCTCGTCCGTAAGAGTGGCGAGATATTTTGCCGACTCGGCACGGGCCACAGCTCCCATGTGGTCGAGGTGGGTGTTGTGATAAGAGAACCACTGGCCGCTTCGCTTGTCGGAGAAAAGCACACACGTCACCGTGCGGTTGCAGGCGGCATCCCAGCCCTTGCTGGCTTTCCACGGGGTTTCGCTCAACCATAAGGTGCAGCTCATGTTGCTCACCTCCTCCAACTGCGTGGTATCGTAGTAGATGGCCATGAACTCGCCTGCCTCCTTGCCGTCGTCGCGGCCCACGCCGATGCGGCGGTATTGCGGCAAGCAGCTGTCGAGGTATAACAACTGGTCGATCAGCGCTTCCTGCAGGCCGATGGCGGCAGGCCGCTCCTCGCGGATCATCCGCACCACAGCGTCGCGCCGGTTGTCCCAGCGGTTCTCGCCGTCGATGTCGTTCCACGAGTTGTAGCGGATGTTGAACGAGATGATTTTCAGCCCCTCGTCCGCCGATTTGTGGGCGCAGCCAGTCGCCATAAACGCTGCAAAGAGCGCCAATGCCAATATTGCCAGTGATTTAGCTTTCATTGTCGAACGGTTTTGTCTGACTGCAAATTTACGAATAAATATTGATATCTACGAAAAAAAAATTCTTCCTCCAGGCGGCGACCAATGGGTGCCACCAAGGATAAATTAACCATAATTAACATAAAACGGCATTTTGGGCCGAAAATTGCCGTTTTGTAACTCGCTGATACTACCTATCTTCTACCTATCAACTACCTATCAACTACCACCGTTCTTCGATTGTTCTTCGATCGTTCTTCGATCGTTCTTCGATTGTTCT
>ONYC01000188.1 GCA_900321975.1 uncultured Bacteroidales bacterium | reverse complement strand
GGGGTACCAAGTGTCTTCAGCGTCAGCGGCGATGTAGCGGTCCGTGCATTCTGCACTACGGAGGTTTTCTGTGTATAGTGTGCTGTCGGCGTTGAGCAGCTCGGCATAGCGGAAGGTGACCGTGTCGCCAGGTCTCATGCCGTACATCGAAGCGCCCAAGACGCCCACCATGTTCTGCCCCATGTCCAATATCCACTTGTCGCCTTTCAGAAAGAGAGCCACCGGACAGAGAGATTCCTGCACCTTGATGTTGGGGTTGGGCTGAGGGGAGAGGAGCTGCATTGGGTCGGGACGCTGATAGTTTTTTGGCAGAGGGCTACCGGTAACAACGGGGTATTCGCGAGCGACGCGGTGGCGGGGATTGTAGATGTCCTCGCGGTACATGTTCTGCCGGTCGTAGTCGACAACAGCCTCCTCCCATTGGCTGTCGTCGTATAGGGGCAGCGTCCAGTTGCCAAGGTCAAGACGTGCATCGTAGGTCTCGCCGTCAAACTCGTTGCTTTTGCGTATGGGGCCTTGGTTGGTGACTTTCCAGCCTTCGCCACTAACGATGGTGTCTGTCGTGCCGTCCTGATAGGTCACCTCTAGCTGCATCAGCAGTTGTGGCAAGCCATAGTGTGCGGCGTGAAGGATACCGCACCATTCCAGATAGTTGGTGTCGTGCCGCACGGTGGTGAAGCGACCACCTTCGAGAACGACACCCACGGCATTGTCGCCTTCCCTCATGCCGTCGGTCACGTCGTAGGCGTTGAAGTAGATGCGTTGCGTATAGTCGCTCAGGGCAGGTTTCAACCACTCGTATGGGGCCACCTCCTGTCCGTTGATATAGGCTTTGTATGAACCCAGGCCGCTGATATAAAGGCGCGCGCGCTTGATATCTTTGTGGAGCGAGAACTCCTTGCGCAGGTAGCGGGCGGCAATGGATGTGTGGCCCTCCAACATATCATCTTCATAGTCGCGTCCAATCCAACGGGCCTTCCAGTCGTCGGGCGATAGCAGGCTTATCTCAAAGTATTGCACCTCGCTCTCAATGGTCTTCTTTCTATTATGCTTGCCGTAGGTGACGGTAGTGTACACTTTCCACCAGCAGCGGTCGCGACTTTTCAACCGACTGCCCCCGTAGGGGATATATAACATCTGGTTGGAGGCAACGGCCTTCGAGTCCCACAGGTCGCCGATGCCTTCCTTCGCATTTTCTTCCGAGGAGGCCACGATGATGCGGTAGTCCACCTGTACCACATTATTCACCTCGGCCTCATACTGCCAGCTGAAGCGTGGCTCGGCGGTAGCCAGAAAGATTGCTGTCGCTCCGCTTCGGTCGCGTTCGGCAATCTGCCGTCCCTGCATCTCGACGGTCGGCGATACAATCTGAATCTTGCTGCCGCAAGACACTAAAAACAAAACAAGAAGGAATGGGACAAAACGTTTCATAATGAAATTGTATGTTCTCCACTGGTGAGTGTCTGCTCTCTGGTGGAACCGGGGAATACCGTGGCTGTGGCGCCGGAGGGGACGATGAGTTTCAGGACATTGCCGACTATTTCCACACGAATGTCACCATAAGATGTGGGCTTGGTGCATCTCACCCATTCGATACCATCGCACGGCTGCGGGTCGATGAAGAAGTGCTTGTAGCCTGGCTTTTCGTGGTCAGGGAGAATACCGGCGAGGGCTTGGTAGAACCAGATGCCGATGCCGTTATAGCAGTTGTGGACGCGGCTGCGGTCCTCTTTGCCGGGGCGCCCGCAGTCCCACGACTCCCATGTGGTGGTGGCACCATTATTAATCATGTAGAGGTAACCGGGATAGTCCTCCTGGCGAAGGATGTTGGCCATGAGGTCGGTCTGGCGCTCGCGGATGCACCATTCGGTAAAGATGGGCACACCCATAAGGCCAGCGGCTATATGGTCGCGGTACTTCCCGTGGCAATCTTCGATGAGTTGGGCCTTCACCGCGGCGGCGGTTGCGCTGTCGGGTGGGATGCCCATCAGCAGGGCATAGCACTGGTCGAGGGGTGTGCCGTTGGCGTAGGTGTGAGTCTCGGGGTGGTAGAAGTGGCGGTGTATGGAGGCGTTGAGGTTTCGCCGCCACTGGGCGAAGCACAGTGTGTCTGCACGGGTGCTCGACAATAAATCCGCCATCTGCACCATATCTGCCAGGCAGTCGCTGATAAAGCAGCTGCTGGCGTGCAGCACGCTCTCTCCGCCTTTGTCGACCCCTTGGCTCCACATGGTCACCGACCATGGTTCGGGGACGGCCCAGTCACCGAGAAACCAGCTGTGACGCTCATTGTCGGGCCACGGCTGCAGGATATAGTCCTCGCTGTGGTGCTCTATGTATTCCAGCCAGCGCTTCATGTCGTTATAGTGTCGGTATATAAGTGTGCGGTCGCCATAGTTGAGATAGGTGCGCCACGGGGCCTTGACGATGAAGCCCTGCCAATATGGGCCGCCGCCGGTGCGGAAGGCTGGCGCCACGTAGGGCAGGTCGCCGTCGGGCTGCATGGCGTCAGCCCAGGCTTGCATCCAGTTGGCATAGGTGGAACGCACATCCCAGATGGTCTGCAATGTCATGGTCGACGAGTTGCCGTCGCCGCCGTAGCCCATACGCTCAATATGTGGGCAGTCGACCATATAGCCGCTGAAGGTGAGGCAGCTGAGGGTGTGCTTCACCATGTCGTGTATGGCATTGAGGCGTGGGTCGGAGCATTCGAAGGTGGCACCGCCCGAGGGGTCCACAGCGCTGATCTGCACAGCACTTGCCGTTAGGATGGGGCAGTCCAAGCCATAGTTGAGATAATGTGCAAGACCTTTGACTTTGACATAACGGAATGAGTGTATATGGAATCGATTGGTGAAGTGGATGTCGTCGTCGCCGGTGCCGTCGCTGACGTAGATATCGGTTTCGGTAAATGGTGGCTTGGCCTCGCGATGGTCAAGGTATTCCATTGTTATAATATCACCCTCGGGGATGGGCAGACATTGGAGTTGGAACCAGCCTGTCACCACGCGGCCGAAATCTATTAGGAAAGTGCCGTCTGACAGGGTGTCGATCGATTGTGGCCATAGCCAGCCGACCTCGCGGTTGCCCTCAAACTCCTGCCTCGAGATGGAAATATTCTTCGCGTCATATACTGCCGCTGGGTGCCAACGTTCCTTCACGCGCGCATCATACCTCTCGCCGCCGAACTGCATCGGCTGCCAGCTGCCGGTATAGCTGTAGGGACTGGGCGAAGCCTCCCAGGTGCTGTCGGTCTTGAGTATTTCATATATCAATCCACATTCGCCGTCAGAGACACTCTTCTCCACCATCGCTTTTGCTACCGCCGGGGTGCCGTAGATGCGGCCCCAGCCTTGTCCAAGCCAGAGCATAATCTCATTCTCGCCTTCGTGGATGAGGTTGGTGATGTCGTAGGTGACCTCCAGCGCCCGCTTGTCGAGCTGCGACACGGCGGGCTGCATCACATAGTCGCCCACCTTGGTATCATTGACATACACCTCATGGTAGCCCAGCGAGGCTACAGACACTTGAAAATTGACGGTCTGGATGTCAGAGTGGCGCAGTTCGCCGTGGTCGATATGGAACGTCGAGCGTAGCATCGGCGTCTCAGCCCAGCCGCTGTCGGTGCGGCAGCCGATAAACTCCTGAGCGAAGGAAGGTGAAAGATAAAAACTAAAAACTAAAAGTATGGCGAACCGTTTCCTCATAGTCTTTATTGTTTCAATCGGAATGAAAAGAATAATCAAAAATACCTTTTGTTCTTTTGGTTCTGATTGAGATTTATTTTATCTCTCTAAGCGATACGGCGAAGCCGCCGCAGGGGGCCATCTTGAGTTTGAGGACGGTCTTGCAGGTGACGGTCTTCTTGGTGATGGTGTAGGCTTTGGGGTTGTAGCCTTCTTTACGGGCGGCCTCCCAGCCTATCTTGACGTCCGACACATAACCGCTGGCGTCCTTGGCGTCGGCATAGATGGTGGCTTCGTACTTGACGCCCGGCTTGAGGAAGTCGAGGCGGACGGAGAACTCGCGGGCCTGCTCGTCGGTGACGCCGCCCACAAACCACGTGTCACGTGGTTTTAATGCGTTAATGTGAGAATGCGTT
>ONYC01000006.1 GCA_900321975.1 uncultured Bacteroidales bacterium | reverse complement strand
AGCATGCTCTTCACCATCAACAACTCGCCTTTCTTCGGCAAGGAAGGCAAATTCGTCACCAGCCGCCACCTGCGCGACCGCCTCTTCGCCGAACTGGAGAAAAACCTCGCCATGCGCATCGAAGAGACCGGCTCGCCCGACCAACTGCTCGTCTACGGCCGCGGCATCATGCACCTCTCCGTACTCATCGAGACCATGCGCCGCGAAGGCTACGAACTCCAGGTCGGCCAACCCAAAGTCATCGTCCGCGAAATCGACGGCAAAAAATGCGAACCCGTCGAACAACTCACCGTACTCGTCCCCGAAGAATTCAGCTCAAAAGTCATCGACGCCGTCACCCGCCGCAAAGGCGAAGTCGGCACCATCGACACCAAAGGCGACCGCGTGCAGCTCGACTTCACCATCCCCAGCCGCGGCATCATAGGCCTCCGCAACACCCTCCTCACCGCCACCAACGGCGAAGCCATCATCGCCCACCGCTTCCTCGAATTCCAACCCTGGAAAGGCGACATGGACACCCACAAAATGGGCGCCCTCATAGCCAAAGAGACCGGCGAGGCAACAGCCTACAGCATCAGCAAACTGCAAGACCGCGGCCCCTTCTTCATCGAACCCGGCGACATGGTCTACTCCGGCGAAGTCATCGGCGAAAGCCTCCGCCCAGGCAACGACATCATCATCAACGTCATCACCGCCAAAAACCTCACCAACATGCGCTCCAAAAGCGCCGACGACAAATCCACCACCAGCCCGGCCATCAAATTCAGCCTCGAAGAGGCCATGGAATACATCCGCGAAGACGAATACCTCGAAATCACCCCCTCCAACCTCCGCATCCGCAAAATCATCCTCGACGAAAACGAACGCAAACGCGCCCGCATCGCCGCCGGATACAAGGACGAGTGATGCTCACTGACCCTCATATACCTCAACACGGCGAAAAAAGTGCAGCCCACACACAATAAAGCAGACGGGACTGCGTTTCGAAAAAGACAAAAACAAGCAAAAACAGACAAGACATGACAGAACTGATAATACCCGACATTCCGAACGGAATGAAGACCGCCATCATGGTGGTGCTGATGATTGCCGTATTCTACCTCTTCCTCATCCGCCCGCAAAGCCAGAAAGCCAAGAAAGAGAAAGAATACCGCGACAGCCTGCAGAAAGGCGACCAGCTGATGACGGCTGGCGGCATACACGTGACATTTGTCAGCCGCGAAAACAACATGGCCACCGTCGAGGCAGCCCCGGGTTGCCGCATGAAGGTGCAGATCGACACCCTGCAACCCCTCCCCGAGCGCAAAGGCTGAGGTCGGCCATCACCACTTTTGGGTATTTTGACAAAAACTTGAAAAACTTTCTCGGTTTTTCAAGTTTTCTTTGTATATTTGCATTTCCTTTTTGCAAACCGACCTGCACTACAGATCTACGTAAGCACTTCAAGGAGAATAAAATAGAACCTGATGGAAGCAGACAACAACAAACAGAAAATCATAGAGACGGCCCTTGCCATGTTCAACGAACGCGGCTGCCGAGGGGTGACGATGGACGACATAGCGCAGGCGCTGCGCATGTCGAAACGCACCCTCTATGAGACCTTTGACGGCAAGGAAGAGCTGCTGACCGCATGCCTCACCCTGGTGCAGGAACGCACCAACGAGCGCCACCGCCAGGCACACAAGCAAGTGGACGAGCCGTTGCTGGTGGCCATGTACATGCTCCGCACCAATGCCCTCTTCATCCACAAGTACCACCGCCTGATTGAGGAGACGGAGCGTTACTACCCCGAAATCCACGACCGCTTCTTCAAAATCCGCACCGAGGGACTGCGCGAGAAGATGCAGTACGGCATGGACTACGTGCGCAACCACGGCTACCTGCGGTCCGACGCCGATGTCGACATCGCCATCGACTTCTTCTGCAACCTGATACAGCAGAAGCGCATCGCCAAGGTGCCCGACCGCGAAGAGTACGTCCACCGCATCAACGAGATGTGCTTCACCTACCTGCGAGGGCTGATGACGACAGACAGCCTGATACGCTACGACAAGGAGGCGAACCACTTTGCCGACGTGGTGCGCAAACTGGACGATGAGAGAAGTATAAAATAAATGTAATATATATAATAAGATGAAACTGAAAAGACTGACACTGACTGTGGCGCTGGCTGCGCTGGCCCTCGGGGCCACGGCGCAGGAGCGCACTACACTGCGGTTGAGCCTCGAAGAGGCTCAACAGTATGCCGTGGACCACAACGCGGCAATGCAGAATGCCAACCTTGAGGTGAAGAAAGCCGAGTGGGAACGCTGGAAGACCCTTTCGACAATGCTGCCCTCGCTGAAAGCCGGCTTCGACTACCAGAACATGCTGGGCTACAAGATGAACTTCGGCGGCGGCGGCTCCATGATGTCGATGATGCCCGACTCGGTCACCATCGGCGGCATGACAATGCCCATCTCGTTCCCCTCAAGCGGAAGCACCGAAAGCTCGGAAAGCACGGGCATCGCAATGAACCCCAACGGCACCTTCAGCCTCACCGCCGCCATCGGCCTGACCGGTGCACAGGTGGTGGGCGTCATGCTGCAGAACCTGGCCATCGAGATGACCGACATCTCGCGCCAGCAGACCGAACAGCAGACCCGTGCACAGGTGAAGAACGTCTACGTCTCGCACCTGGTGATGCAGCAGACCATCGGTCTCCTCGACTCGTCGCTGGCCAACCTCGAACAGCTGGCCGCCACGAGCCAGGCCGCCGTCAACGTGGGCGCCGCCGAGCAGGTCGACGCCGACAAGCTGCAGGTGCAGGTGGCCACCCTGAAAAGCAGCATCAACAGCACCAAACGCTCGCTGCAGGTGCTGAAGAACTCGCTGCTGCTGCAGCTGGGGGCCGACGTCAATGCCGACATCGAGCTGACCACACGTATGGACGACATACTCAGCGTCGACGCCGCCGCTCGACTCATGCAGGAACCGTTCCACATCGAGGACAACTACAGCTACCAGCTACTGGCCAAGAACGAAGAGCTGGCCAAACGGCAGGTCAACATGGCATGGATGGACTTCATGCCCACCGTGTCGGCCTACTACCAGTACAGCTCCAAGACCTACTTCGGCAAGGACGAAGGCTTCAACATGACGCCGCCCAACATGCTGGGCGCCTCCATCAGCCTGCCGCTCCTCACCAGCGGAACCCGCCTGGCTGGCGTCAAGAGCGCCCGCATAGCCCTGCAAGAGACCCAGAACAGCCGTCGGCAGGCCGAAGACGGGTTGCGCTTGCAGTACAACCAGCTGCGCTACGACCTGGCCTCGGCGCTGGAGAACTACGACATACAGAACCGCAACCTGGAGGTCACACAGCGTGTCTTCGCCAGCCTGTCGGAGAAATACAAATACGGCCGCGCCTCGAGCCTCGAACTGACCACCGCCAGCACCGACATCATCACCGCCCAGAGCAACTACATACAGGCCGTGATGAACGTCATCAGCGCCCAAGTGGCCCTTGAAAACCTGTTGAATAAATAAAACATACCAATATGAACAAGTACATCAAAATTGCGACAATCGCACTTGCCGTGGGCTCCATTGCCACAGCCTGCGGCGGAAAAGGCGGCGACAAGGCTGCCACAACGACCAAGAAAGAAGTCGAGAAGGTGAAAGTGATGGCGCTGCAGAGCGAGCGCATCTCCAAGACCCTCGAACTCTCCTCCACCCTCGAAGGCTACGAGACGATGAACATCGCCCCCAGCGTGACGGGCCACATCGAGCACATCTACGTGCAGGTGGGTTCGCGCGTGAGCAAAGGCACCATGCTCGTCCGCATGGACCAGACCCAGCTCAACACCACCCGCATCAACCTGGCCAGCACCAAGACCGAGCTTGACCGCGTCACCGCGCTGAAAGCCAGCGGCTCGGTCAGCGAGCAGGTCTACGACCAGACCAAGGCCGCCTACGACCAACTGGTTGAAAGCGAGCGCTTCCTCGACGAGAACACCTTCGTCAAGGCCCAGTTCGGCGGCGTCATCAGCGCCAAGAACTACGAGGACGGCGAGATGTATGCCGGTCAGCCCATACTGACGCTGACCCAGATCAGCCGCCTGAAAGCCATCATCAACATCCCCGAGACCTACTTCCCTCTGGTGAAGAATGGCATGAAGGTGGAGGTCGAGAGCGACATCTACCCCGGACAGGTATTCCCCGCCACCATCGAGATAGTCTACCCCACCATCGATCCGCAGAGCCACACCTTCCAAGCCAAGCTCAACATCCCCAACAGCGGCGAGAAGATACGGCCCGGCATGTATGTCCGCACCCGCCTGGGTGTCGGTGAGGTCGACGCCATCGTGGTGCCCTACCAGAGCGTGCTGAAGCTCACCGGCTCGAATGACCGCTATGTCTTTGTGGCCGACGGCAATAAAGCCCGCCGCGTCGCCGTCACGCTGGGTCAGCGCTTCGACGACCGCATCGAAATCATTCCCGTCGAAGCTGGCGCCATCAAAGCCGGCGACCGCCTCGTCATCACCGGCCAAGCCCGCCTCGTCGACGGCGACAACCTCGAGATAGTGGGAAGTGAAAAGTGAAAAGTGAAAATTGAAATTATCTGACACAATGACGGGTAACGCCCTTCACGACAAGAGCCTGCTCTTTGCTGTGCGAACGGTGAAGTTCTGCAAATACCTATCCGACACAAAAAGGGAGTTCGTGCCAAGCAAGCAGATTCTGCGAAGCGGAACCAGCATTGGTGCCAACATCCGCGAAAGCAAAAACGCAGAAAGTAGCTCCGACTACGTGCACAAACTTTCGATTGCCCTGAAAGAGGCCGACGAAACTCAATTCTGGCTAGAAGTCCTGTCACTGTCAGACATTATCAATTTGGACGAATACGATTCAATGAACAATGATCTCAAAGAAATCATCGCACTTCTCACAACAATAATCAACAAGATTAAAAGCAAAGAAAACAACTAACTTGAACTGCGAAAATTGGACGCAATAATTTCAATTTTCAATTTTCAATTTTCAATTTAACGAAATGGCCATTTACAAAACAGCAATCAACAAGCCCATCACGACAGGCCTCATCTTTGTGGCCGTCATTGTGCTGGGTCTCTTCTCGCTGACGCGTCTGCCCATCGACCAGATGCCCGAGATGGACCCGCCCTATGTCACCGTGATGACCACCTACGCCGGCGCCAATGCCAGCGAGATCGAGACCAACATCACCAAGCTGGTCGAGAACTCGCTCAACTCGGTCGACGGACTTAAAAACATCACCTCCAACTCGCGCGACAACATATCGGTCGTCAGCCTCGAGTTCGAGTGGGGTTCGGATATCGACGAGGCGTTGAACGACATCCGCTCATACGTCGACCTGCTCTACGACAACCTGCCCGACGGAGTGAGCCGCCCGATGATCCTGAAGCTCAACTCCAGCGCAATGCCCATCATGATGTACGGCTTCACCGCCACCGAGAGCTATCCCGGCCTCGACCGTATCCTGGAGGACAACGTGGTCAACGAGTTGAACCGTATCGACGGCATCGGCAACATCACCGTCAGCGGCGCCCCACAACGCTATATCTACATAGACCTTGATCCCAAGCAACTCGACGCCTACGGCATCCCCCTCGAACTGGTCGGCAACGCCATCTCGTCCAACAACCTCGACCTGGCCTCCGGCACCGTAAAGATGGGCAAGGAGCAGTACCAGATGCGCGTGAAGGGTGAATATGTGGAAAGCTCGGAGATAGCCGACATCGTGGTAACCACCACTATGACCGGCAAACAGGTCTTTGTGCGCGACCTTGCCACCGTGCGCGACACCATCAAGGACCTCTCGCTCGACGAGAAAATCAACGGCAAGGACGGCGGCCGCCTTATCATCACCAAGCAGACGGGCGCCAACACCGTGGCTATCGCCCGCGAGGTGAAGGCTCAGATGGAGAAAATCCAGAAGACCCTGCCTCCCGACATCGAAGTAACCCTAATCAACGATGGTTCAGACAACATTATCAACGCCATCAACGGCCTCACCGAGAGTATCTTCTATGCTCTGCTCTTCGTGGTGCTGGTGGTGCTTGTGTTCCTGGGCAACTGGCGTTCAACGCTCATCATCGCGCTCACCATCCCCATCTCGCTCGTCACCTCGTTCATCTACTTGATGTTGGCCGACAGTTCGCTGAACATCATCTCGCTGGCCTCGCTGACCGTTGCAATCGGTATGGTGGTCGACGACGCCATTGTGGTACTGGAGAATATCACAAAGCACATAGAACGAGGCGAATCGCCCCGCGAGGCGGCCATCTGCGCCACCAACGAGGTGTGGACTTCCGTCATCGCCACCACCCTTGTGCTTGTGGCCGTCTTCGTGCCTCTCACCATGTTGCCCGGCATGATGGGTATCTTCATGAAAGAGCTCGGCTGGATCATCACAATCGTCGTCTGCGTTTCCACCACAGCGGCCATCTCGCTCATCCCCATGCTCAGCAGCAAGCTGCTCAAGGAGAAACCCTTCTTCCTGACCAAAGAGGCCCGCGAAGAGGCCGAGCGCAAGAAAGCCGCCAAGAAGCTGACATTCGAGAAGACCATCGGACGCGCTTTCGACGCTGTCGATGCCGCCTACGCCAACGTGCTGCGCTGGTGCCTGCGCCACAAGATCCTCACCGTCGTCATAGCAGCCCTGTTCTTCATCGCCTCGCTCATACCGTTTGCATTGGGCAAAATCGGTATGGACTTCATGAAGGAGCAGGACAACGGCCGTATGAGCATCAGCGCCGAACTGCAGCGCGGCACCCGCATTGAAGAGACCCTCAAGACCGCCCGCCACATGGAGGAGGACATCTACCGCCTGCTGGGCGACGACGTGATTGTGGTCTCCACCTCGGCCGGTTCGAACGACGATGCCGGCATGGCGGCCCTCTTCAACAGCACCACCAACAACAAGATATCCATCACGGTGCGTACAACCAAGAAATACGAGCGAAAACGCACCATCTTCGACATGCAGGAAGATTTGCGCCGTTGCTTCGCCGAATACCCCGAGATTGTCAACTACCAGGTTACCAGCGGCGGTGGTATGGGTGGCGGCTCGAACAACTCGCTCAGCGTCGAGATCTACGGCTACGACTTCGACCAGACCACCAACTTCACCCAGCAGTTGCGCCAACGTGTGATGGACAACGTGCCCGGCGCCCGCGACACCAAGATCAGCCGCGACGAGGACCGCGCCGAGCTGAAGATTGAGCTCGACAAGCAGAAGCTGGCCCTCCATGGCCTCAACGAAAGCACCGTCGCCCTCTATGTCCGCAACCGCGTCAACGGCATGCTGGCCGGATACCTGAAGGAAGACGGCGAGGAATACGACATCGTGGTGCGACTGCGCGAGGAATACCGCGACGCCATATCCGACATCGAGCAGCTCTCCATCCCCACCAACACCGGCAAGATGGTGAAGCTCGAAGAACTCGGCACCATCGAGGAATACTGGTGCCCGCCCACCATCGAGCGCAAGAACCGCCAGCGCTACCTCACCCTCACGGTGATGCCCTACCGCACATCGCTGCAGGAACTGGCTGAGAATGTGCAGAAGGAAATCGACGCCATGGACATGCCGGCCGACATCCATGTAGCTCTGGCCGGTAACTACAAAGACCAGCAGGACGCCAACAAAGACATGTGGACGCTCGCCCAGCTCATCCTGCTGCTCGTCTTTATCGTCATGGCCTCACAGTTCGAGAGCTTCTTCAAGCCGCTCATCATCATGTTCTCCATCCCGTTTGCCATCAGCGGCGTGTCGCTCATGATGTTCATCACCGGACAGAACATCGACATGATTGGCCTCCTCGGACTGGTGCTCCTTATCGGCATCGTGGTCAAGAACGGTATCGTGCTGGTCGACTATATCAACCTTATGCGCGAACGCGGCAACTCGCTCTACGAAGCCATCGCCCTCAGCGGCCAGAGCCGTCTGCGTCCCGTTCTTATGACGGCATTCACCACCATCCTCGGTATGATACCTATGGCCACCTCCACCTCTGAAGGTTCCGAGATGTGGACCACGATGGGTCTCGTTGTCATCGGCGGTCTCACCGTTTCCACCTTCGTCACGCTGATCATCGTCCCCGTCCTCTACGGCGGCATGGAACGTCTCCGCGAACGCCTGTTCGGCAACCGCAACAAGAACAAATTCGTGTTCATGAACATCAACTTGAATGAAAAATAAATCTCAATCAGAACTATCAGAATTCTTTTGTGTTCTTTTAGTTCTGATTGGGAATAAAAACCAACATTATGAAATCAGTTTTTATAGTATACAACCAAGCCAGCACAGAGCGTGTAGAATATATGCTCGACACTCTTGGCATACGTGGATTCACCTTCTGGGAGAACGTACAGGGGCGTGGCCACGATAATGGCGACCCGCATCGCGGCACCCATACTTGGCCCGAACTCAACAACGCCCTACTCACCGTCGTCCCCGACGAGCAGGTCGACGAGTTGCTCCTCTCCGTCCGCAAACTTGACAAGCGCAACGAGGAGGTAGGTATCCGAGCCTTCGTCTGGAACGTCGAGCAGATGGTCTGACATATTTCTGAACATACAATATCATCAACCTATGAAACAATATATCGAACAAAACAAGGACCGCTTCCTTGAAGAACTTTTCTCATTGATCCGTATTCCCAGCATTAGCTCGGAGCAGGAACACAAACCCGACATGGTGCGGTGCGCCGAGCGTTGGAAAGAACTCCTACTGGAGGCCGGCGCCGACCGTGCCGAGGTGATGCCCACCGACGGCAATCCCGTGGTATACGGCGAGAAGACCATCGACCCCAAGAAGCCCACAGTGCTGGTCTACGGTCACTACGACGTGATGCCCGTGGCTCCGCTCGAGCTGTGGCGCACACAGCCCTTCGAGCCTGTGGTGAAGGACGGCTATATCTGGGCCCGTGGTGCCGACGACGACAAGGGTCAGAGTTTCATGCACGCCAAAGCGTTTGAATATATGGTACGT
>ONYC01000109.1 GCA_900321975.1 uncultured Bacteroidales bacterium | reverse complement strand
TCTACCTATCAACTACCACCGTTCTTCGATCGTTCTTCGATTGTTCTTCGATCGTTCTTCGATTGTTCTTCGATTCGAATCGAAGAACAATCGAAGAACTACCGAAGAACGACCGAGAAACTGCCGGTGTAGAACCGCCTAAAAAGATTTTCAAGGTGGTACAATAAAAGCGGATGGATGGCGTTATATGATAAATTTTTAATAAAGCAGATTCTCAATTTTATGGAACAAACATTTGGTAATAACTATGACCACCAGGCCACTGCACGCTTTTTCGGCCGCTGGTGGAAGGTGCTGCTCGTGGTCTTCGTGGTCGCGGGGCTGGCGTCGCTCGGCGTGTCGCTGCTGATCAAACCCTACTATAAGTCGAGCGCGGTGATTTTCCCCACCAACTCGAACCGCCTCTCGAAGGCTGTGATGGACTACCACTACAGTCTTGATTTTATGGATTATGGCATCGAGCGCGACTGCGAGTACGCCATCCAGATCCTGTCGTCGAAGCGGATGATGCACGCCGTGTGCGACCGATTCAACCTGATGGAGCACTATGCCATCCGCGGTGCGCATCCGGAATTCAAACTGGAGAAGCAGTATAAGGGCAATATCACTGTGAAGCGCACCGACTTCCTCGGAGTGGAGATCGGCGTCCTCGACCAGGATCCCGAGTGGGCTGCCGCGATTGCCAACTATATGGCCGCGATGTACGACACGCTGTGCCGCGATATCCACCACGACCGCGCCGTCTCGGCCGCCGAGGTGATGGCCGGCGCCTGCCAAGCACTTGAGGCCGAGGTAGATTCGCTTGCCAAGTTGCCCTCCACCCCCTGGCGCCAGGAACTGATCAAGGAGAAGTGCAGCCAGCTGGCCGACCTCCAGACCCGTGCCGCCCAGACGGCTGTTGACCGCGACCTGTCGGTCAGCTATAAGTATTCGGTCGATGTGGCCACTCCGGCCGACAAGAAGGCCTATCCCAAGCGCATGCTCATTGTGCTTGCCGGAAGCCTCGGTGCCGTGGTGGTATGCATTTTCGGCCTGCTTGTGTTTGCCCCCGCAAAGAAGGAGGATGAAGAATAAGGGGCTTCTCGCCGCTCTGGGGCTGACGCTGCTCTTTGCCGCCGCCAACCTCTGGATGCTCTACCACAAGGGGAGCTATATGCTCACCCTCGTGCCGCTGGGGCTTCTGGTGGTGTGGCTCTTTGTGCAGCGCCTCGAGACGGGGCTACTCTCGATGGCCCTCCTCACCCCGTTCGCCATAAATCTGGCTCTATTTCCCGGTATGGAACTTTCGATGCCGGTCGAGCCGATGATGATACTCTTCACCTTCATCTTCTTCTTCCGCGTTCTGGTTGCAAAGAACTACGACCTGCGGCTGTTGCGTCATCCGGTGAGCCTGTTGCTTCTGGCCTCGCTGGCGTGGATGCTGGTTACGAGCTGCACGTCGCGTTTGCCGTGGGTGTCGTTCAAGTACCTGCTGGCGCGCATCTGGTTTGTGGTGCCGTTCTTCTTTGCGGCGGCTCAGATTTTCCGCGAGCGGCGGCGTATCACCCAGTTCTTCTGGGCCTACGCCATCGGTCTCGGCACGGTGATTCTCATAGCCACCAGCAAGACTCTAGGCAACTTCAGCGACCTGCAAACCCTCCATCACGTGATGCGTCCGTTCTACAACGACCACACGGCCTACGGCTGCGCAATAGCGTTGATGCTCCCGGCCGCATTCCACATGGTGTTCGCTGGCGAGCGCAAAGGATGGCAGCGGGTGCTCTCGCTGCTGCTGCTTGCCCTGCTCGGCACGGGCTTGTTCTTCAGCTATTGCCGTGCGGCTTGGATCAGCGTGGTGGCGGCCATTGGCGTATATGTGCTTGTCCGTCTGGGAATGAAGGTGAAATGGATGGTGCTCCTCTTCGGACTGGGTGTAGGCGCATTCTTCATCTATCAGGGCGACGTGCTCTACAAGCTCGGCAAGAACCATCAGGATTCGAGCTACGACCTTGCCGGGCAGATAAAGTCGATATCGAATATCTCGACCGACGCCAGCAATGTCGAGCGCCTGAACCGCTGGGCGTCGGCCATGAGGCTGTGGAAGGAGAGCCCTGTGGTCGGTATCGGCCCCGGCACCTACCAGTTTGTCTACGGAAGCTATCAGAAGAGCTATCAGCTCTCGACAATAAGCACCAATGCCGGCGACCTCGGCAACGCCCACAGCGAATATATCGGTCCGATGACCGAGCAGGGGCTGCCCGGGTTGGTACTGGTGGCGGCCCTGTTCCTGACCACCTTCGCCACCGGCGTGCGCGTGTTCCGCACGGCACGTGACCCGAACGTCGGGCGTATGGCGCTGGCTTTCACCCTCTCGCTGCTGACATACTATGTCCACGGCGTGTTCAACAATTTCCTCGACACCGACAAACTCTCGGTCCCCTTCTGGGCCTTCACCGCCGCCGTCGTGGCCCTCGACCTTTACAGCGAGAAGAAGGAGGGAGAATGAAACCAACTGGCGTGAAAATCATAAGGCTTGCGGTGCTGGTTTGTGTCGGCATGGCCTTCATGGTGCCGGTCGTGCAGGCCCAGCCCGTCATCCATCACCGTTGTTGGGATATAGACATCGTTCCCGCCACGCAGGGGATTGATGTTCCGCCGCCCTACAACGTGGCCAAGGTGGACACGGGGGCGCTCCTGGTGTCGTATGCGCACCAGTTTCTAGGCACCCCGTACCGTTTCGGTGGACGCTCGCCCAAGGCGTTCGACTGTGCAGGATTCGCACTCTATCTCTACCGCCAGTTCGGCTACGACCTGCCCGGATGGAGCGGTGCGCAGGCCCGGCTCGGCATCGAGGTGAGCGACACCCGCAACCTGCTGCCGGGCGACCTGGTCTTTTTCGGCGGCCGCCACCAGTCGAAGGTTGTGGGCCATACGGGCATCGTGGTCGAAACCGATACCAAGACCGGCATTTTCCGTTTCATCCACGCCTCGACCGGCGCAGGCGTGATAGTGTCGAAAAGCACCGAGCCCTACTACAGGCAGCGCTACATCACCGCCCGCAGGATATTGGGCTACTAGAAACTAGAATTGGTGCTATTCGTCGCTGGTGTCGCTGATGAAGCGGCGGTAGGCGCTGAAGGTATTGGCGCGAGAAAGGAATCCGAGGTAATTGTTCTGGTCGTCGACCACCACAAGATTGTAGCGGTCGCCGATGCGGAATTTATCGACCACATCTGACAGCGAGTCGCTGGAACGCACAAGGTCGCCTTCGCTCATAGGATGCATCAGGTCGTCGACCAGCACGCTGTCGTACAGTTCGGGGCGGAACATGATCTTGCGCACGTCGTCGAGCACTATAACGCCGAGGAACTTGTCGTCGTCTGAGAGGACGGGGAATATGTTGCGGCGCGAGGTCTGGATCACCTCCACGAGGTCGCGCAGTGTGCCGCCACTGCGGACGATGACAAAATTGGTCTCTATAAGGCTCTGCATATCCAGCAGGTGCCACGCCGAGGCGTCCTTGTCGTGGGTCAGAAGGTCGCCCTGCTCGGCCAGTTTGCGGGCGTAGATGGAATGGTGCTCGAAAGGCGAGATGCAGAGGTAGGTGACCGCCGAGGCGGTGAGCAGCGGCACGAGCAGGCCGTAGCCGCCTGTGATGTCGGCGATAAGGAAGGTGGCCATAAACGGGGCGTGCATCACACCGGTCATCACAGCCGCCATCCCCACGAGGGCGAAGTTGGCGGTGTCCTGTTGGGGAAGGCCCAATTGGTTGGAAAGCATGGCGATAAAATAGCCCGAGAGGCCGCCGATAATCAGCGACGGGCCGAAGGTGCCGCCCACGCCGCCGGAGCCGATGGTGGTTGCAGTGGCCACGGCTTTGAGGAAAATGAGCAGGAAAAGCAAGCCTACGGTAACCCAAGCGTTGCCCGAAAGGGACGAATAAAGGGTCCCGTTGAAGAGGCTCGACGAGTCGCCGTTGAGCAGTTCGGTGAGCATCCAGTAGCCTTCACCGTAGAGCGGTGGGAAGAGCATCACCAGCAGACCCAGCGCAAGGCCGCCTACGAGCATCTTGATCCACGGGTTGCGACGGCGGCTGAACCAGCCTTCCACACGGTCGGCTGTGCGCAGGAAATAGAGCGATACTGCCGCGCAGAACACTCCGAGCACTATATAGAAGGGCAGTTGCGAGAGGGCGAAAGGATGGTCGACAGTGAAGCTGAACTGAACGCCGGTACCCATAAGGAAATATGCCACCGTCGAGGCGGTGAGGGCAGATACAAGGAGGGGTAGGGCGGTAGTGGCGGTCAGGTCGAACATAAACACCTCGAGCACGAAAAGAACCCCCGCGAATGGCGCCTTGAAGATGCCGGCAATGGCACCGGCTGCGCCGCAACCAAGAAGCAGTCGCACGTTCTTCGCGTTGAGGTGGAAGAAACGGCCGATATTCGAACCTATTGCCGAACCGGTGGAAGCGATAGGGGCCTCAAGTCCCACCGAGCCGCCAAAAGCCACGGTGAGGGTAGAGGCTACCAGCGAAGTGTACATATTTTTTGCCGGGAGCTCGGATCGTCCACGACTGATGGCCAGCAGTACCGACGGAAGACCGTGCCCGATATCGCCGCGCACAATATAGCGAACGAAGAGCACCGTGAGCAATATGCCGAGCATGGGGAAGAAGAACATGATTAGGTTGCCTCCAATGGGCGTTATCGCGGCAATATGCGATACCGCGCGTCCGGCGTAGTGAACGAGGTTCTTCAGTATTACGGCGGCAAGTCCCGACGCAAGTCCCACCACAACGGACAGCAGCAGCACGAACAATTGCTCGTTCATGTGGCGCAGGCGCCAGCGGTGTATGGATTTGTATATGTTCATCTGATTCAGTGGGCAAAAGCGGTGCAAAGATACGATATTTTTTCCTTTGTCGGCGATTATTTTTCAGAGACCGTACCTTTGGCTTCGCTAACTGCTTGATAGTAATTGTATAAAAAAATAAGTGCCGACATACGAAAAGCATTTTTTACGCGTTATGATTTTGAATAACATATCTATGAGTATGAAAAGGATAATTCTTGTATGCTGCGGCGCCGCCGCTGTTATGACGATGGCCTCGTGTGTGTCGCTGAGCGAGATGGAGGCCTTGCAGGCCAAATACGACCAGACATCCAAGCAATACAGCCTCACCCAACAGGAACTGCTCGAGATGAGAGAGGAGAACGCTTCGCTCACACGCCAGAACCAGGCGCTGAGCAGCGATATGAGCGACGTGTCGCTGCAAAAGGAGAATGCCGAACGGCAGGTGGACAGCCTCTCGCGTCGTATCGAGCAGATGCGTCACCACTACGACACCACGATGGAGAATTACATGCAGGAGGTGGCCGGAAAGAACCGCGACCTTACCCGTGCACAGAATCTTCTCACTGCCCGTACCAAGGAATTGGCCGACCGTGAGCGTGAACTTCAGGCCCGCCAGACCGAGCTTCAGGAGCAGCAGGAAGGGTTCCGGCTGCAGCGTAGCGAGTTCCAGGCCCGTGAGGCACAGTTGATTGCCAAGCAGCGCCAATTGGAACAGGAAGAGGCTGCCACGCGTGCACAACTCGAGGCCAAAGAACGTGAGTTAGAGTCGGTTCGTGCTTCTGTCACCAAGGCTCTCACAGGCTTCGCCGACAAAGGTCTGAATGTCGAGACCAAGGATGGCAAGGTGTATGTTTCGATGGAAAACAAACTGCTTTTCCCGTCGGCCAGCTGGACTGTGTCGAAAGACGGTATCGCCGCCATAAAACAGCTTGCCGCTGTGCTCGAGGCCGATTCGACGCTGAAGATTATGGTCGAAGGCCATACCGACAATGATGCCTATCGCGGTTCGACTGCGGTCAAGGATAACTGGGATCTATCGGTGATGCGCGCCACCGCAATCGTCAAGTTGCTTTTGCAACATGGTCCCGGCATCAATCCCGCCCGCATCGAGGCTTGCGGACATGGCGAGTTTGCCCCGAAGGTGGCCAACGATTCGCCGGAACACAAAGCTATGAACCGCCGCACAGAGATAATACTGACACCAAATATCGAAGGTCTGCTTGAGCAGATGGGCAAATAAAAAAAGAGGCTTCCAATCGGGAGCCTCTTCTTTTATTATATTTTTGCTTGATTAGCGCACGCGCCGGAATACCCAGTGGGTAGGCATGCTGGGTGTCCCGCTACCACCTTCATCATCGTCATCGAAAAATTCTTCGGGAACATCTATAATGATGGTATTGTCAGAGGCGTTGTAGATGAACGGAAGGGTTTCGTTATCTCCACCATCTGGGCTGATAAGAGTGAGTTCACCTTCGGTTGCAGCAGTATTATAGGTATATGTGGCCGGGATTGTCATGACGGAGTCGGCCAGGGGCATGCTCATTGCCGAGATCATATAGTGGATAGAAAGGTCGCAGTTGGTGGTGCTGACAAAGTCAAGGCTGAAGGTTATATTCGCATTGATGGGGATGGGAATACTGTCGTGGACTATGGTGGTGTCGAAGGCGAATTCCCACATGGTGTTGGCGGGGAAGTCTTCGGGGGTTGGCCCGGGGCCGGGATTATCACCGTTGGTCTTTGTCATATGGATTGCCACATCGCCAGTCATGTCGGTGCCAGGAACAACATTGCCGGTCATGGAGCATTCGGTGGCGGTGATGCTGGAAATGTTGAATGTGTAGTTGCCGCCTCCATTCGGATTTATGCTGAGTGTGCTACCGCTGACAGTCCAGGAGAAGGTATTGCTCTCGTGGACGCCATTTACGACCACTTCTCCTGTTCCGCCCTCGTTCATGGTGATTCTCATGTCCTCAGGGGTCATTTCCTCACCATTGAAAGTCATGTTGTCAACCAGCCAGGTACCAACAACCATGCTGCTGTAGTTGGTGCTGTTGTCGTTGTCGGGCGATGGATCGTCTGGGGTGCAAGCGACAAAACACATTGCAATAGCCGCAAACAATGCAAAAAGAAAACCTTTTTTCATTTTTTTTGTATTTAATGGGGTTAATAATTCACTGACAATAACGGCGTAACGGCAAAATTATTGTGCAGTATGTTCCATTGGTACCACTTTTTCGTGGTCGATGCCGTATTGGTCGACTTCTGCGTTGGTGTTGCCTGCATTTTGCGACGAGTCGCGACGATATTCAAGACCGCGTTCTGGGCGGGTGCAGTCGCTCATATTCTGCTGTATGCGAGCCACGTCCTCGGGGGTTAGGGCCCGTTCGGCCTGCTTGAAGCGCTGGCGCTGGAATGGGAACGCATCGGCCATTTCGCCGCTGTAGTAGAAGTCGAAACCGATGGCACCGAAGGTGTAGTCGCGGTCGCCAACCTTGATATGGCTGCCACCGGCCACGGGGTTGGGCTTCGGTACCGACTGCGAGAAGCCAACATTGAAGAGGGTGAAGAGGATATCGGGGCGGTCGCTGATGTCGTATCCCGCGCGGCGCCACTGCAGCATTGTCTGGTGCAGGATGCATCCGGTATAGATATAGCTGTAGAGGTGGTTGCGGTAGTCGACCAGCCGGTTATAGCGTTCGGTAACGTGGTCGTCGGTCTCGAAGTCGAGCAGGTGCTCGTAGGCGGCACCCATATAGTACTCTGAGGTGGGGTCTTTCAGGTGCTGCTCGACGGCTTCGGCGGTGAAGTCCTTGATGCCGTTCACACCGTAGCTGAACTGGCTCTGCACGCTCAGCACCTTAACCGGGCCGAGGTACTTCTTGAACATCTCGCGCTTCGAGTTGAAAAGGCGGATTTGCTCGCCGATAAGACATCCGACAATGAGTCGTGGCTCGACGCCAGTGAGGCGTCCTGCCTCGCGGATAAGGGCGGTATCGCGGGTGATGGCGTCGCGCAGGGCCGGCCATTCGGGGCCGTCCATCCAGGGGATTATGTTTCCGCGCTGCTGCTGGGGTACGGAGTTGAGCACTTTGGCTACAGCATCTGCCATACGCTCGATGCTGTCGTTCTCTTCCATATAGATGCCGGCGGCAGCCACCATACGGTCGACCACCAGCGGATCGTCGCTGAATTGGGCTGCGCGGAGTATCAGGCGGGCATTCTCAGGGTAGAAGCGTGCCATAGCGGCCAGCCGGCCGTACTGCAGGGCCCACATCTCGTCGATCTGCTGCTGGGTGAGTTTCTTCCCTTTGAGGTCTTTTATCTCGCTGACCGACATCAGGTATCGGTAGTTCTTGTCCACCGCACCGCGATTGTTGGTCACGCCCAGTTGGTAGAGCCCCCAGGCCCCTATTATAGCGGCACCTGCCAGTGCAAAGAGCACCAGCAGGATGTCGCATATCTTGCGCCACACGGGACGCTGCTTGAATTCAAGCCAGATTTTCTTCATTTCAGATTCGCCAAAGCGGGAATACTTTCAAAGAGAGTCATGTCCATTGCTATGAACACAAGGGCACCGGCGATATAGCCAGCCAACGCAAGGAGCGTGATTTTCTTGAGATACCAAATAAAATCGATCTTTTCCATACCCATTACGGCAACACCGGCGGCCGAGCCGATGATGAGGAGCGAGCCACCGGTACCGGCGCAATAGGCCAGGAACTCCCAGAAGGGATGGTTCTGCATGAAGATGGCATCGGCACCCTCGAGCGGGTACATACCCATGGCGGCTGCCACCAGCGGCACGTTGTCGACCACCGACGAGAGAACGCCGATAATGAGGTCGATAAAGAAGAAGCCAGGAGCTTCAGTACCAAAGGCACCGTTGAGCGCGGCGGCAAGGCCACCAAGTATACCACTGACCTTCAGGCAGCTGACAGCCATCAGGATGCCAAGGAAGAAGAGTATGGTGGGAGTGTCGATATGCTCAAGGGTGCTGACGGCGGTAGGCAGTTTGTGACCCTCTTTCTCGTACTTGCGGCTTACAATCTCGGTGGTGATCCAAAGCACGGCCAACGAGAAGAGCATGCCCAGGTAGGGAGGCAAATGGGTGATGGTCTTGAAGATGGGGACGAAGATCAGACCACAGATACCCATGATGAGTATGAGACGGCGCAGGTGCACAGGCACCTCGACACCGCTGTTTGCATCAGTAGGACGCTCGATTTCACCCTTCAAGCTGGCACCAACGATAAGCACAGGCACAACCATGCAGACGAGGCTGGCGATGATGGTCTTGACCATGATATTGACCGTAGTCACCTGACCACCAATCCACAGCATGATGGTGGTAACATCGCCGCTGGGGCTCCATGCACCACCTGCATTGGCGGCAAGGATGACCATACCGGCATAGAGCCAGCGTTCACGCTTGTCGGCTATCAGCTTGCGCAGCAGAGCCACCATCACTATAGCGGTGGTCATGTTGTCGAGCAAGGCCGACAGGAAGAAGGTGAGGATTGAGAGGATCCACAACAGCTTCTTCTTGTTGGTGGTGGTAATCTGGTCGGTAATGATACGGAAACCCTGATAGTCTTCAATCAGGGTCACGATAGTCATGGCACCGAGCAGGAAGAATACGATTTCGGCAGTCTCGCCGAGGTTCTCCACCAGATGGCCCGAAACGAAAGCGTGCCAAGCGTCGGCCGTCATCGAAGGGTCGAAGATCATGTGGCAGAACGTGAAGACGGTCCAAAGCAGTGTGCCGAGGGCTAATGCGGTAGCCGTCTTGTTGATTTTGAACGGATGCTCCATTGCGATGATGAAGTATCCGATTACAAAAATTGTAACTAATGCAACAAACATGATATTTTTTTGATTTAGGATTAATTATCTGCGATTCTGCTCCCTCTGCATCTGCTCGGCCTGCTTCTGCAGCTGTTCGAGGCGCTGCTGGAAGCTGCTCTTTTTCTTCTTGCCGTTGCCTTTGGCATGCTTGAGGTCGTAGGCGGCCATGTGGGCACGTACTTTCTTCTCGCTGGTAAAGCGGCGGATGAGCATCATGGTGCACATGGTGAAGGTGAGCGAGATGAGGTAGTAGAGGTTCAGTCCGGCGCTCTGGCTGTTGAAGATGAAGAGCATCATGA
>ONYC01000080.1 GCA_900321975.1 uncultured Bacteroidales bacterium | reverse complement strand
CGCCGTGTGGGCCTCGAACATCCGTCCCGCCGCTGCCCTGCAGCTCACCCAGATGGATGTGCACTCGCTGGGCCGCAACCGCGTGAATGTCGCCCTGCCGCAGATAACCGAGTTCATCGAAGCCTTCGGCATCAAGGAAGGCGACGGCATGTGGCTCGCCCCCGAGAAACGTGTTGTCCTCTGGTAAGCCGACAAGCCTAAACACTACATAATCCGAGGGCCGGGAAGCAAAAGTTTCCCGGCCTTCGATATTATTTTTCAACAATGCTTCTTTATTAAAAATTTATTTCTTATTTTTGCACTTTGGAAACGAACGAGGCACACCCCATGAAAGACAAACGCAACTCATTGATTATATTAAAGTCCACGCTTGGCAGACTTCCTTCCTACTATTGCGAAATAGAGAACCGTGTGGCGCGTGGGGATGAATTCGTCTCCTCCTCCTCCATTGCCGAAAGCCTCGGCATAAACCCCGTACAGGTGCGCAAAGACCTTGCTAGCATCAGTTCCGAACCAGGCCGTCCGAAATTGGGATTCCGCGTGGAAATCCTGCTTGATGACCTGAAAAAATATCTTGGCTACGACCATTACGACGAAGCCATACTGGTTGGTGTGGGCGCATTGGGGCACGTTCTTATGCAGTATGGCGGATTCGAGAAATACAGTCTCGACATTGTGGCCGGTTTCGACCGCGAACCAAAAGAGGAGAAAATCGGGGAAAAGCCTGTGCTGCCGATATCAAAAATGGTCTCGTTCCTGAAACGCACACATATCACAATCGGCATCATTGCCGTTCCAGCATCAGAGGCGCAGAACGTAGCCGACATGCTTGTATCGGGCGGCATCCAGGCCATCTGGAACTTCGCCCCCACGACCATCAACCTTCCTGACAATATTCTGGTAAAGAACGAAAACCTCGCCGCCTCGCTTGCTGCTCTCACCACCGAGCTCAGGCGTCGGCATAAACCCTGACTATAATCAATAATTTTTTATCGATAAAAATTGTTTAATTAAAAAATATTTGTATCTTTGTAAAGTCAAAAAGGGAAAACATATCATCCTATAAGACGCGATATCAATAGATTACAAATATAAAACAAGAATTCAAAATGACTAAAAAAGAAAATTTCCGCACCGAGAGCGACCTTCTCGGTTCAAAAAATGTTCCTGAAGAGGCTTTCTACGGCGTACAGACTTTACGTGCTATGGAGAATTTCCACATAAGCGGTAACCTGCTGAGCAGTTATCCCAACTTTATCCGTGGTTTGGCCATCACAAAGAAAGCTGCCGCCATAGCCAATGTCGAAGTGGGCATGATCACCCCCGAGCAGGGTGAAGCCATCGAGTGGGCTTGCGACCAGCTGATCGAAGGCAAGTATCACGACCAATTCCCCATCGACATGATTCAGGGAGGCGCCGGCACCTCGACCAATATGGCAGCCAACGAGGTAATTGCCAACCTCGCATTGGAACGTATGGGCCACAAGAAGGGCGAATACCAGTATTGCTCGCCCAACGACGTGGTCAATGCCAGCCAGAGCACCAACGACGCCTATCCTTGCGCCATCCACATGGCTCTGGCCCTCGAACATCTCGCCTTCATGCCCCATCTGGAGCAGATGATTGCCGCCCTCGACTTCAAACGCAAGGAGTTTTCACATGTCATCAAGATGGGCCGCACTCAGCTGCAGGACGCTGTGCCCATGACCCTCGGACAGACCTTCGGAGCCTTTGCCGATTCGCTTCGCGGCGAATACAAGAACCTGCGCGCCACAGCCGACGAGTTCCTTGTGGTGAATATGGGGGCCACAGCCATCGGCACCGGTATCTGCTCCAAGCCCGGTTACAGCGAGGCTTGCATCAAAGCCCTGCGCAAAATCACAGGTTGGAACATCACTCTGGCCGACAACCTTATCGAAGCCACAAGCGCCACCACCTGCATGATTGCCTACAGTGCCGCCATGAAGCGCTTGGCCATCAAGACCAACAAGATATGCAACGACTTGCGCCTTCTTTCCAGTGGTCCCCGTTGCGGTTTCAACGAGATACACCTGCCCGAACGCCAACCCGGCAGCAGCATCATGCCCGGCAAGGTGAACCCCGTCATTCCCGAAGTGATGAACCAGGTATGCTACCGAGTAATCGGCAACGATATGACCATTAGCCTGGCATCGGATAACGGCCAGCTGGAACTCAACGTCATGGAACCTGTCATCGCCTATACCCTCTTCGAGAGCATACATTTGCTGGAGAGCGGGTTCAGCACGCTGAGAAACCTTTGCATCGATGGTATTGTGGCCAACGAAGAGCGCTGCCGCCAACTTGTCGAACATTCCATCGGCATCGTCACTATGCTCAACCCCATCATCGGCTACAAACAGAGCACAAAGATTGCCAAGGAAGCCTCCGAAACCGGGCGTGGCGTTTACGAGCTTGTTCTCGAGCACGGGTTGCTTACCAAAGACCAACTCGACGAGATACTCAAGCCCGAAAACATGCTTCAGCCTGTTGACCTTACAATCGGAAAATGAATCATACAATAAAAATAAAAAAAGGACTCGACCTGCCATTGTCCGGTGTTCCGGAGAAATGGCTGGTCGATGCCCGTTGCATTGACCGCTATGCAGTTAAACCGACCGATGTGGTCGGATTTGTTCCCCGACTGCTGGTGTCCGAGGGCGACGAAGTCAAGGCCGGACAGCCCCTGGTGGCCGACAAGAACGACCCGAGAATCACCCTCCCCTCGCCTGTCGACGGTATGGTAGAAGCCATCGTCCGCGGCGAGAAGCGTAAGCTTCTGGAAGTGGTGGTCGCCAGCCATACCGTTACTGCAGGTCCCTCCGGTCAAGCAAAACTTACTCCAGACAGTCCCTGCTGGTGGATGATCAAGGAGCGCCCGTTCGGCGCAATAGCCAATCCCGACCACAAGCCGAAGGGAATATTCGTAAGTCTCCGCGACACAAACCCACTGGCGCCCGACCTCGACTATGCACTGCATGGCCGCGAACATGAGTTCGAAGCCGGTGTCAAAGCCCTTGAGGCTTTCGCCGAAGTGCATCTGGTACGTGCCGAAGGCCCACACCCGGCGGGCAATGTCGGAACCCAGATTGCCAAGATAAGTCCCATCAACAAAGGCGAATACGTCTGGACGGTCGGTGCTCAGGATGTGGCCAATATCGGACGCTGGTGTCTTACGGGGCAGTACCGTCCCGAACGGGTCATTGCCGTAGGGGGGCCGACGGCCAAGGTTCCGCACTACTACCGTGTGGTTTGCGGCGCCTGCTTGCGGCAAATAACCGAGGCTCAGCTAATGAACAACAACTATCCTGGTATTTCAAATTCTTCTTGCTCTTCCAGAATCATCTCCGGCAGTGTGCTCAGCGGCACAAGGATTGCCCCCGACGGGTTCCTCGGCATGTACGACCATCAGGTCAGCATACTGCCCGAAGGCGATCAGTACGAGTTTATGGGATGGCTCATGCCTGGCCTCAAGAAATTCAGTTTCAGCAAGACATTCCTCAGCGGCTTGCTAGGGAAAATTGGAAATCTGGAGATCCTGGATTATTTTGGACTGCCTAAGATGTCCTACAACTTCAACACCAACGTCCACGGCTCGGTGCGTCCTTTCCTGTTCACCGGCAGTTTCGAGCGAGTGTTTCCGTTTGACATCTATCCGCTGCAACTCATCAAGGCCTGCATCGTGGGCGACGTGGAACTTCAGGAAAAGTTAGGAATATACGAGGTCGAGCCTGAAGACTTCGCATTGTGCGAGTTCATCGACCCCTCGAAGACCGAGATACAAACCATCATCCGCGAGGCCCTTGAGGTTCTCAGAAAGGAGGCTATAGCATGAACTTCAAATGGCTAGAAGATTGGTTCGAAAAGATAGAACCGAAAGGCAAGTGGAGCTGGCTGGGGAGTACCTACGAGGCGTTCCACACCTTCGCCTTCACTCCCAAGACTGTTACTAAGAGCGGTAGCCACATCCGCGACGCAGTGGACATGAAACGCTCCATCATCATCGTGGTCATCGCCCTGATTCCTGCACTGCTGTTCGGCATGTGGAATATCGGATATCAAACCGCAGTCAGCACCGGTGCCGACTGGCACTGGCTTTATATGTGGTGGTTCGGCTTCCTGCGCATGCTGCCTATGATAGCGGTAAGCTATATCGTAGGTCTATTTATTGAGTTCGCCTTTGCCCAGTATCGTCACCATGAAGTTAATGAGGGCTTCCTGGCAACCGGTCTGCTGATACCCATGATTGTGCCCGTCACCACACCTCTGTGGCAGGTGGCGCTGGCCGTAGCCTTCGCCGTCATCATCGGCAAGGAGGTCTTCGGCGGCAGCGGCATGAACTTCCTCAACCCCGCCCT
>ONYC01000083.1 GCA_900321975.1 uncultured Bacteroidales bacterium | reverse complement strand
GTATACACCGGGGTAAAGGTGGTGGCATCGGTCGGGTCGGTCATCACACCAACGATGGGTTGCGGATGATAGCTGGTGCTGGTGGTTTTTGCATAGAAGGCGAGTGTGAGGTCGCTCATGTCGTACACATCCAGGTCGACAGGAGGCAGTATGGCATACTCGTTGTTGGCATATGTGGTTGTTGTGCTATGATACCAATACATGCCCACCGATCCGCTGTGTACATAGTTGGCGGTGGTGGTCAGGTAGGGGTAGTAGTTATAGGTACCTGTAGCGTCGTTGATACGTGCCCAGCAGTTAGGCAGAGCTTCGGCGTAGGAGGTTGTGCCGCTGAGGTAGTAGGGATCGTCCTCGAAGTCGTTGCTATAGGGCAACTGGCTCAGAGCCACACACGGGGTGCGGAACGAACCGGATCTGACGTTGCTCGTGTCGTCCGTACCGCAGATGGCGCGCACCGTATACTCGTAGTTGGTATTGGGCGCAAGGGTGGTCAGGGTCAGGAAAGTGTCGTACACGATGGAAGTAGTGCCGTCGATGGTAACTTCCCACTCGCTCTCGGTGCCGCCGGGAATCCACGAAATGGTGGTCGAACTCAGGTCGACGGCGGCGTGCAGGTTCATCGGAGCGGGGCAGGAGATTACCGGACGCACGAAACGATAATAGCGGTTGGCGTCGGGCCAGGTGCCGGTAGCAATGGTCGTCGAAGTACCTGCGGTGAAGTGGGTGGCCACATGCGAGGCCGAAATGGTCCATCCGTCGCTGGCATTGACGCACAATCCGCACTGGCGGCTGACGGCGGGAGCCGTTCCGGGAATCCCCGCTGCCGACGGATAGACGATATCTATGTTGCCGTTCACATGCAGCTGCACCTGCCATTTATATAGGTTGGAACGCGTGGTCGAAGTGTAGGTACCCACGCAGATTTCCACCACAAGGAGCGTGTCGCCACGAGTGAGGGCTTTCACATAGTGGGTCGACTCCGCATAACCGTCGCAACCGAAAACGTTAATCTTCGGGTTGTTGATACTGGCGTTAGTCGAACTGAACGGGGTCGAGTAGTTGCTCGTTCCCGTCACGGTGCCGCCCAGCTTCAAGTTGCCGTCGGCATTGACGGAATACTGTGTGTAGACGTCTTCTGCAAACGGGAAGTTGAATCCGATGTTGTGCACACCAGTCAGGCCATAATCACCTGATGTTGTCCACGGTAGCACTGTTGCGGACGACATGTCCACCCACAGGGTGGCATCAGTGCCTGTGCTGAAGGTGTATTCACCCAGCGTCTGCGCTTCCGATGCCCACGGCACCACTAGCGCCGCAACGAGCATCAACATTGATAAGTGTTTTTTCATAATACTTATTTTTATTAATTAATTGATTATTAAACACCAACTGGATTTCCATTTGAATTTTGCCAACCACAAAGTTAGGAAATCCGTTTCAAAAATGCAAATCATATTCGTTTTTTTAACAAAAAAAATAATGCAGTATTTTCCAACCGCTTAATATACTTTGCATTATCTTCCCACCTACGGCCGCCCTCCCCTACAGCCGCCATATCGGGACCGATTTCCGGCCATCCGGCATCACATCAACCTCACATCAACCTCACATCAACCTCACACCAACCTCACACCCTCCTTACAAAAGTGTAAGGTTGATGTAAGGTTGATGTAAGGATGGTGTAAGGAGGATAGGTCTAAAACACTGTGTTGAAGGGTATTAAAAACACGCCTGCAGCGCAATGCGCTGCAGGCGTGTACGATAGGTCTCAATTTCAGGTACTTGCCCTGCTACTCGACGGGGATATCGGTATTGACGTTTTTCGAACCCACAAGGGCGTAGAAGAGGATATAGGCCAGCATCGCGGCCACCAGCCAGTAGGAGCCCATATATCCGATGCTCGAAGCCAGCGCGTTCTGCAGGAAGGGCATCACGCCACCGCCAACAACCATCATCATGAAGATGCCGGAGGCCTGCTCGGTATACTTGCCGAGCCCTTCGACCGAGAGGTTGAAAATTCCGCCCCACATGAGCGAGGTGCAGAGGCCGCAGAGGACAAGGAACAGGGCGCTCAGCGGCACCTGGAACATACGGAAGCCGTCGGCCACACTGTAGCCGGGCATCGAGATGCGCACCGTGCTGGGCACAATAATGGCCACAACGATGAGCACTATGGCCAGCAGGGCGACGAACGAGAGCTGGGTGCGGGTAGACACCTTGCCGCTGATCGAGGCGCTCACGGCGCGTCCCACCATCATCAGCAGCCAGTAGATAGCGGCAACGGCTCCGCCGATAGCGGCCCCGCAGAGGGGGTCGTCGGTCAGGTAGAAGTTCAGCTCGGCGGGGATTCCGACCTCGATGCCGACATAGAAGAAGATGGCGATCACGCCCAGCACCAGATGGCGGAAGCTCCAAGCCGAGTATTTGTCGCGTCCTCCGCGGATGATACGGTCGCGGCGGGGCTCGGGAATCTTGACAATGGTGATGATGACGAAAGCAAGCGCGAACACACCCATGGCGATGAACAGCAGGGGTGTAACGTCGGTCATCGAGGTGCGTGCGGTAACGGTGCCGATAAGGGCGCCTACCAGGAGCGGGGTGAGGGTGCCTGTGAGCGAGTTGAGGGTGCCGCCGGTCTGGATAAGCTGGTTGCCGCGGTTACCGCCGCCACCGAGCAGGTTGAGCATGGGATTGACCACCGTGTTGAGCATGCAGACACAGAAGCCGCAGATGAAGGCGCCGAGCAGGTAGATGATGAAGTTGAGCATCACCGGCTCGCCCTTTACGGCGAAGGTGGCCACATCGGCTCCGACGAGGCTCGAGAGGTACTGCACTGCCATTCCCACGAAGCCCACGCCGAGGGCCCAGAGGGCGGTCTTCTTGTAGCCGATGCGCTGCATCAGCTTGCCGGCCGGGATTCCCATGATAAGGTAGGCCAGGAAGTTCATCATGTTGCCGAGCATACCGGCCCATTCATACTGGTTCTTCCAGATGTTGCCGAAGGGGGCCGCCATGTTGGTGACGAAGCTGATCATGGCGAACATGAAGAACATCGTGATCACCGGTACAACGGCCAGTTTGGTTGTTTTGTTAGATTCTTGCATCTTATTGGTATTTTTTGATTATTCTTGTTCCATTTCCAGGAGAGCCTGGCGATTTTGGGGATTCCGCGCTAAAACACCACCACTACCTTGCGGGTGGCGCTACCGGCCCTCACCATATAGACACCGGGGGCAGGAGCCACGAAGGTGCGGCTGCGCGCGAGGAGGCGCCCTTGTATGTCGTATACGGCCACCGGGTTTTCGCAATCGACGGTGACGTTGCGGCCGTCGACGGTTATCTGCATCTCGTCGTCAACCACGGGGTCGATTCCCACGCCAGTGCAGTTGCAATAGGCAACCATCACGGTGTCGGTGAATACGGTGAAGGTGTAGGGATTATACGGCGAGCCGTCGGTCCAGCGGAGGAACGTGCATCGGGGATCGAGGATGACGGCGCCGATAGTAACCTGGTCGCCGCCATAATGGGTACCTTCGCCGTAGGTTGTGCAGACGTTGGGGTCGTTGGGCATAACGGTAACGGTAAACTGGCGTGGCTCGAACACAGCGCGCAACATCCAGGTGCCGAAGAAGATATCCTCGCTGTCGAACTGCACCCATCCTTCGGGCTGGTGGTACCACGAACCGTCGCTGTTGCCGCAGTAGCGCGACATTGAGGCGGGGTAGACTCCTGTACCCACATAGCTCATCGTCACCCACACCACCGATCCTTCGGGAACCACCACCAGCGAATCGAGCTCATACTCGTTCCAAACGCCGGCTTCATAATAACCAACGGGTATCACTTTGGTATAAACCATATTGGCGGTTTCGATATCGTCGCCGATATAGATTTTCAGGGTGTGGTCGCCGTCGACGTAGGGCAGCATCTGCACAGCCCTCATTCCTCGGCCGACGCCGCGCATCGAGGCTGGGATACGGATGCCCCATTCGGTGGTGCTGCCATAGTCGTCGAGCCACGAGGTAACAAGGCCGTCGTAGCAATAGCCGAGTGTGTCGCCACGGAGGGGTACGAAGATTGCGGTGTCGGTCATATCACCGAAGACGGTGAAACTGACGGGGTTCTGCAGCGAACCGCTCTTCCAGCGCTCGAATCGGTAGCCTTCGGCGGCATGCGCCCAGATATATACATTGTCGGTACCTATACTATAAGTGCCGCTGCCGCTGACGGTGCCGTGCGAGACATTGTCCGGCGCCACGCTGATGGTGGCTGTGGTGTCGGTCGTCGACGTGGCCGGCATGATGCCTATCACGGCCGAATTGTTCATATTGAAGGTGTAGGTGGCGTTTCCACCGGCGCCGCCGGCACCGGGGGCAAGGGAGTCGAGGGTGTAGTAGCCGTCATAGCTTCCGCCCCAGCCCCAATTGACACGGAAGAAAAGGCGACCGCCGAGGCTGTCGGCCTGGCGGCTATAGCCGTCGAGCACGAAAGCATGTCCGCCCGACGAGTCGTATCCTGCATAGAGTACCGGGCGCCCTGCAACGATCTCGTTGTACATTATGCTGTCCCATTCGGCGTCGGTGTATTCCTGCTTGAACACACTGAAGAGCATGGGATTGTATTTGAAATAGTATTTCAGGGCGTTCTCGGCCGAAGGACGCGTGGCGCTGCCATAGGAATTGACAGCCGCGCCGCTGCCCGAGGTGCCATAGTTCATGCCTACGGCCACACCCACATGGTACATCAACTCGGCCACCGCCAAAGCGGAGTCGGGGTCGGTGAGGTAGTTGAGAGTGTCGGGCATCATCGACCAGCGGTAGTGCATGGTGTCGAATTGTGCCGACTGCACACCGTACATCGGGTGGTAATAAGCATAGCTCCCCCACCCCACTGCCGGGTGCTCCCAATAGTTCATTATCTGTGCGGTGGCGGTTGCTGTGCAGCCGGTGTAGCAGTGCATGGAATCGGTCTGGTCGTATGGGCAGAGGGTGTTGAAGAAGCGCCCTTGGTTCCAAGCCGTGGTGAGCATCGGGCCCACGCTGTCTGCCTCGTTCTTGGGGCTGTAGCCGTACATCCAGCGGTTCCATTCGGCGGCCACACGTGCCGACTGGGTCAGGTTCGCTGCGCGTACCGAGGCAATCTCACGGGCATAGCCGTCAATCCATTCTGCCACATGGACAGGCATCGCCTGCGGGTCGAAGGTGGCGGTGCGGGAATAGGCCAGCACCGGGCGCACGCAGTCGTCGCCAGCCAGCAAGAGGAATCCTGCGCCTCCGGTCGGGGTCGCTACATACACAGCATCAGCGTACTGGGCGAATGTTACTGCACGTCCTGGAAAGAAATTGCCCGCAATACGGGAAAGGACTGCCGGGTCGACCGGCTTGGCCATCGCTCCGGCCATTGTGGCCAGCATAGCGATAAGGATTGTTGCTTTCTTCATAAATACAAAAAAAAGACACCAGCACATAGCAGTACTGGTGTCTGAATCATTCTGATTTAACCTTTCAGGGCTTCGGAGCCGCTTACTATCTCGATTATTTCGTTGGTGATTGCCGCTTGTCGGGCTTTGTTATAGCTCAGGCGCAGGTCCTTGAGCAGCTCGGTGGCATTGTCGGTGGCCTTCTGCATGGCCGTCATTCGGGCGCCGTGCTCGGCTGCCAACGAGTCGAGAACCATACGGTAGAAGGTGCTTCGCAATGTGAGCGGTATCATCTCGCGCAGGATTTCTTCCTTTGAAGGCTCGAAGATATAGTCGTTGTTGGCCTTTGCTTCGCCGTTTTCAACAGACTTCTTGGGTTCGACAGGAAGCAACTGTTCGCACGAGAGCACCTGGGATATAGAGTTCTTGAACTGGTTGTATATCAACTCAACCCGGTCGAGCTTCTTCTCTGCAAAGTCGTCCATCAAGGTGTCGGCCAGTGTGGCAATGGAATCAAAGGCAGGGGCATCGAGCAGCTCGTCATAAGATGCCAGCTGCAGGTCTTTCTGCTTGCCAAGCTGCTCAGTGGCTTTCTTGCCGATGCATACCAGACGAATCGTCGCACCTTCGGAGCGCCAATGCTCAATACGCTGTAGGGCAAGCTTCACTACGTTGCTGTTGAAAGCGCCGCAGAGACCTTTGTTGCTGGTAACAACCACAAGGGCAACGGTGCTCACCGGACGCACTGCATGATATGGCGTCAGCACTCCGTCGCCGGTGTCAATATCGGCAATAATCTCGTTAAGTTGCGCAGCATAGGGGCGCATGCCGATAATGGCATTCTGTGCACGGCGGAACTTAGCCGCCGAGACCATCTTCATGGCCGAGGTAATCTGCTGCGTCGAGCTGACCGAGGCTATACGCGTGCGTACTTCTTTAAGATTAGCCATTATTTATATCTTTCTGCAGTGTCCAAAGCGAGTGTCTTCATAGCGGCCAAGTCGCTGTCCACAAGCTTGCCGGCGCGGAGGTTGGCAAGGATTTCGGGATGTTGCTGGCGCATAAGGAAGAGGAAGGCTTTCTCGAAGTCGCGTACTTTGTCGACGGCCACCTTCTGCAACAAACCGTTGGTGCCGCAGAAGATTATGGCAACCTGCTCTTCGACGGGCATAGGGCTGAACTGCGGCTGCTTGAGCACCTCGACGTTGCGTGCGCCCTTGTCGAGTACTGCCTTGGTGGCGGCATCAAGGTCGGAGCCGAACTTGGAGAAGGCTTCCAACTCGCGATACTGGGCCTGATCCATCTTCAGGGTACCGGCAATCTTCTTCATTGACTTGATCTGAGCCTTTCCGCCGACACGCGACACCGAGATACCGACATTGATAGCCGGACGCACACCGGAGTTGAAAAGGTTTGTCTCAAGGAATATCTGGCCGTCGGTAATGGAAATGACGTTGGTGGGGATGTATGCCGACACGTCACCTGCCTGGGTTTCAATGATAGGCAGGGCGGTCAGCGAACCACCTCCTCGCACTTTATCCTTCAGCGATGCAGGCAGGTCGTTCATCTGGGCAGCTATTTGGTCGTTTTGGATGATACGGGCGGCACGCTCTAGCAGACGGCTGTGGAGGTAGAAAACATCGCCGGGATATGCTTCGCGTCCCGGCGGACGACGGAGAAGCAACGAAACTTCACGGTATGCAACGGCCTGTTTCGAGAGGTCGTCATAGATTACCAATGCATTGCGTCCCGTGTCACGGAAGTACTCACCGATGGCGGCACCAGCGAATGGGGCATAGAACTGCATGGCAGCAGGGTCGGATGCTGTTGCGGCGACCACAATAGTATAGGCCATAGCGCCTTTCTCCTCAAGATTCTTGACGAGATTGGCCACCGTGGAGCCTTTCTGTCCGCAGGCGACATAGATGCAATATACGGGGTCGCCGGCATCGTAATTATTCTTCTGATTGATGATGGTATCAATGGCGATAGCGGTCTTGCCTGTCTGGCGGTCGCCGATGATAAGCTCGCGCTGGCCACGTCCGATAGGGATCATCGAGTCGATAGCCTTGATACCTGTCTGGAGAGGTTGCTCTACGGGCTGACGAAAGATGACGCCGGGAGCCTTGCGCTCGATGGGCATCTCATAGAGATCGCCCTCTATGGGGCCTTTGCCATCGATTGGCTGACCAATGGTGTTGATGACACGGCCAAGCATTCCCTCGCCCACACGGAGCGAAGCAATACGGCGTGTGCGCTTTACCTTGTCGCCTTCATTAACGGTACTGACCTCACCAAGCATAACCACACCCACATTGTCCTCTTCAAGGTTCTGCACAATACCCTGGTCGCCAGTATCGAACTCAACCAGTTCGCCGCTCTGGGCGTTATTGAGGCCGTAGACACGTGCAATGCCATCACCGACAGTAAGGACCGTGCCAACCTCTTCCAATTCAATGTCAAGATTGACATCGGCCAGTTGTTTCTTCAATATTGCCGATACTTCGGCAGGCTTTATATCAGACATATAATTTATAATTTACTTTCATAATCGTTACGAGCAAACTCGATACGGAGCTTGCGGATCTTGGTACGTATGCGGGCATCATACATATTGTGGTTGAACTCAAGTTTGAAACCGCCGAGCATCTTGTGGTCGGTACGGTCGTGAAGCTCCACCTGCTTGCCTGTGTAATCGCTCACAAGACGCGTTACCATCTCACGGGCAGTGTCGTCAATCGGCTGATGCGTAACCAAATCACTCAACACAATGCCACGCTCCTCGCGCCATAGCTCGAGATAAGCCTCGCTTATGCCGCGCAAATTGGCAGTGCGGTTCTTCCTTACAACAAAGAGAAGGAACGCCATAGTAGCCTCGCAAACATGATCTGCGAAGAGTTCTCGCAGTATGGCGGTCTTTTTGTCGGCCTTGAACACCGGGTTTGAGAACACAGCTGCAAGTTCGCGATTCGATGCCGCAACGTCGCCGACAAGACGCATATCCTCGGCCACACGGTCGATGACGCCTGTATCTGTAGCTAGCATCAGCAGCGCCTTGGCGTAGTTGGTATTGATACGGTAGCTGTTCATCGACGCTTAATTGAGGTTCATCAATTCCAGTTCCTTCTGGATAAGTGTGTCGGCCTTTGGCTTGTCGCTAAGTTCGGCACGGATAAGCTTCTCGGCAATCTCGATGCTGAGGTTGGCAATCTGGTTCTTGAGCTCATGCATCGCCTTCAGTTTCTCATACTGAATATTCTCACGAGCAGTATCCACAATGCGGTCAGCCTCCTCCGTAGCCTTGGCACGGGCTTTCTCTATAATCTCGTCGCTGGCGATACGGGCATTACGAAGCATCTCGTCGCGTTCCATCTTGGCCTGACGAAGCAACTCTTCGTTGTGAGCTACAAGGCTTTTCATTTCCTCACGGGCAGTTGCGGCCTCGTTGAGCGACTTGGCAATAGCCTCCTCTCTCTTCTTCAACGACTTCAGGATCATTGGCCATCCGAACTTTATCAAGATGAAGGCCAATATTCCGAACGATACAAGCATCCATACGAATGTGCCTATACCGGGGTTTATTAGTGGGTTGTTCATAGTTTCTGACTTTCTGTTGGAAAGGGGCTGGCCAATCGCCAGCCCCAAGTGGGTCGGTGCTCCTTGTTACTTAAGAACCACAAGGAGGCAGAGCACGACGGCGAAGAAGGCGACGCCTTCGACAAGAGCGGCGGCGATAATCATCGTCGAGCGGATGTCGCCACCGGCTTCGGGCTGGCGAGCCATGCCTTCCATGGCACCTTGTCCGATTTTACCAATGCCGATACCGGCGCCTACGGTAGCCAAACCGGCTCCGATAGCAGCTCCGAGGTAGCCCCAAGCGATGTTGGCAACTGCCTGTAATGCAACCAATAATGCTGTCATAATGTTGTTGTTTTATATGTTAGTTTGTTAACTTTTAAAAGGATAAAATCCGAGTGCAAAGATAAGCATTTTTTTTCGAATAAAACAAAAAAAATGTTATCTTTTAATAAAACAACAGGTATGCAGTGTTTTATACCAAGGCCGCCTGGATGCTCATCTCGTAGAGCTCCGCTGGCTGGATACCCATGGCTCGAGCTTGCTTGGGTACGATACTTTCGGCACTCTGGCCCGGGATTGTATTAACTTCAAGGAAGTAAAGTTCGTCGGCAGCGGTATCATGAATATAGTCGAAGCGCACTATACCCCTGCAACCCAACAGGTCGTAGAGTTTTGACGAAACATCCTGTATGTGATTGGAGATTCGCTCGTCGCACTCGGCCGGAGTTACTTCGTTGCTGAAGCCCTGGTATTTAGCCTCATAGTCAAAGAACTCATGCCCTCCTTTGGGGATGATTTCGGTGATCGGGAACACCAACTTCTCACCATCGGCCTTACGGAAGACACCGCAGTCAAACTCACGTCCGACAATACACTCCTCTACCAGCACTGCATGATCTTCGCCAAATGCCTCTTTTATGGCAGAAAGCAACTGGTCGTCGCTCTTCACTTTGGTTGTAGCCACGCTGCTTCCACCTGCAGCGGGCTTTACGAAGACCGGCAGCTTCAATCTGGAGCGCAGCATATCAAGCGCTTGGCTATCCGGCTCCGAATACAGCAGTACCGACTCGGCGACTTTCACCAGACCGAAATTTTTCACCACAGGGTTGCAATAGCCCTTGTGGAATGTAAGACTCGATGTGTAGAAACCGCACGTGGTATACCGGATACCCAGCATATCGAAATAGCCTTGCAACACACCGTTCTCCCCCGGATTGCCATGTACAATAATGAAAGCCAGATCGAAACGGATCTTCTGGCCAGCATCCATAACCGTAAAGTCGCCCCGATCCATTGGTCGATGCTCACCGTCGGCGGCAAGCCAGTACCATCCGGCACGATCGATAACAATTTTATATACATTGTATTTGCCATGGTCAAGCTGACCATAAACCTGGTTACCGCTAGCAATCGAGATATCGTGCTCGCCGCTGTAACCGCCCATGACTAATGCTATGTTCTTTTTCATATCTTTAATGCAATGGAATATGTTGCTTCCGTTTTTGTTGTTTCATATTGTTATGGGCTTGCTGGCGCACATTAGGCGCCATGAAAGCCTCGCAGAAACGATCCCATACCACTTCGACGGCCAGCGGCGAAGGATGCGTCATATCGGGACCGTAGAACCGGTAGTCGCGCAGCTCGTCGAGCACTATCTCGTAGGCGGGGAAGTAATTGGCATCCAACTCATCTACAGCCAGCAACAGCGTGGCTTTGCTAAGCTGGTTACCATGGGCTCCGTCGGCCAGATGGCGTATCGGGCTTACGGTGAACAATACCGTGAGATTAGGATTGAACGTCTTGATTTTCTGCAGCAGAGGGCGCCAGAGCGATACAATCTCACCCTTCGTCATCCTACGGCGTGAGAACATTCCTGCAGGCAACTTGTGGCAATTGGCCACAACCATTCCAGATTCCAATTCATACACCCAGGCTGTACCAAAGGTAACCATCAGCAACCGGGCTTCACGCAACGCACAATGAGCCTTATGGATCCGGGCATTGCATACCCCCACAGTCTCATCCTTGTCAGGTCGGGAGAAGCTGCCGTGGTGATGCCATGAATGATAAAGGCCTTCGTGCAGCACCAAATCATCATCTCCAATCTCGCGGCAATCCACCAGACGTTCCAAGGCAGCTGCCACCGAGGCTGGATTATACAATGTGCCGAAAGGATTCTGTTCCACTGCAAAGCCGCTTCCAGCCAACCTCGAACCGATTTCATCGGCGAAGCACGACCCCACCGACACCACACCGCTGTCGAAATCCAGCCGGAAATCCATCGTCGGCACTGCAACAGGGGTATACATCTGGGGTATCATACTGGTCTATATTACTATTGTCGGTCTGGCATCGAACACCCCCTCCAGTTTCTCCAACTCGGGCAGGAAATCGTGCACCTTCACCTTGAGTTTGGGGGCATTGAAAGTGAGCACCAACGACTTTTCAGGGTCTACAACTACCGCTTGCAGCGGTACCTTGCCACTATGTTTCTTCGCCAATCTTTCAATCTCTCGGCAGAACTCCTCGTCAACATCGCGCAATCCCACTTTGAAGCACAATTTGGTTGCGTATCTGTCGAGCACCCCTGCCAAATTCATCATAGCACTAATCCTCATCTTGGTGTACTTGCGGCTGATGCCGCTCTTGTCCATATAATCACGAGAGAAGATTGTTGCCTTGACATAAACGAATGTATTGTCTTTGAAGAAACCGCTGAACGAGCTATATTCATCGCCAAACAGCGACAGTTTGTAACTGCCCGAATAGTCGTCGATCGTCATACTGCCGAAGGGCTCGCCCTTCTTGCTCACGAGGTCTTTAGCACCTGACACCATACCGGCAAACCGCACATCGCGGCCTGCCAGCTCGTCAAGGTTGTTGAGTTTGGCAACAGGGGTGTTCACCACATATTGCATCTCATATTTATAGTCGTCCAACGGGTATCCGCTCAGGTATGTTGAGATAACTTCTTTCTCATATTGGCAGCGCTGTATGCTGTTCCACGGTTCCACCTCCGGTACCGGCGGATGCTCTTCCTCGGCCAGATTGGCATCCATATCGAAGATGCTCATCTGCGACACGCTGGCGCTCTCCTGGCGCCGCAACGCCCAACGGAACAATATATCAAGATATGTCGGTGTTGTGTCAAGGTCGTTTTCCTTATAGAAGTACTGCGCACGGTGCATCGGCCCCACACCATCGAAGGCTCCGGCCTTGACCATCACCTCGACATTTTTACGGTTCACCGCATGCAGGTCGATTCTTTTCAGAAAGTCGAAAATATCTTTGTACGGGCCATTCTTCTCTCTCTCGCTGATAATCACCGCCGACGCAATCTCGCCCATACCGCTTATTGCCTGCAACCCAAAACGTATACGGCCGTCGCTGTCGACCGAGAAGTCCATATCCGAATGGTTAACCGACGGGGCAGCCACTTCGATACCGTGTTTGCGGCAGTCTTCCATCAACTCGCGCACACGTCCGATATCAGTCTGCGCCGAAGTCATCACGGCAGCCATATATTCGGCCGGATAGTGGGCTTTCAGGTAGGCCGTCTGGTAGGCAACCCACGAGTAGCAAGCCGCATGGCTCTTATTGAAAGCATAGGAAGCGAATTTCTTCCATTCTTCCCATATCTTGTGCAGTGTCTCCTTGGGATGCCCGTTCTTCTCGCCGCCCTCATAGAAAAGCACCTCCAGCTCGTTCATTTTCTCTATCTGCTTCTTACCCATAGCCTTGCGCAAAGTGTCGCTCTGACCACGGGTGAAGCCCGCCAACAGGCGGCTCAGAAGCATCACTTGCTCCTGATAGACGGTGATACCGTAGGTGTCCTTCAAATATTTTTCCATCACCGGGATATCATACTCGATGGGCTTGCGGCCTTGCTTGCGGTCGATAAACTCGGGGATGTTGTCCATGGGACCCGGCCGGTAGAGTGCGTTCATTGCTATGAGGTCGTCGATGACGTGGGGCTGCAATTCACGCAGGTATTTCTGCATACCGGCACTTTCAAACTGGAACACTCCCACGGTGTTACCGTCGCAGAAAAGCTTGTAGGTAAGCTCGTCGTCGAGCGGTAGGTGGTCGATATCGACATCCACTCCGTGGGTCTTTTTCACCATCTGGATGCAGTGCTTGATGATGGTGAGGTTCTTCAGACCCAGGAAGTCCATCTTGATAAGACCCACATTCTCCACAACATGACCGTCGTACTGGGTAACCAGTTGGTTGTCGATCACGCACACCGGAGCCACGTTGGTCAGGTCCTGCGAGCCAATAATGACGCCACATGCGTGTATACCTACCTGGCGGTTGGTGTCCTCCAGTTCCTCGGCATAGGTGAGCACCTGTTTCAGATGCTCGTCGCCGCCTTCCATGATGGCCTTCAGCTCGGGCACATACTTGTAGCAATTGTGAAGGTTAACCTTCGGCGTTTTACCGTTCTCGTCCTTCACATTGTCGGGGAAGCCTCGGTCGGGAATGTATCCTTTTATCTCATTGACCAATTTGAGGTCAATCTTTTCCACACGTCCCACATCGGCAATCGAGCTTTTGGTTGCCATCGTGCCGTAGGTGATGATATGGGCCACCTTCTCTTTGCCGTACTTCTGCGTTACCCATTCCAGCACGCGGTCACGGCCGGCATCGTCGAAATCAACATCGATATCTGGCAGCGATATACGGTCGGGGTTCAGGAAACGCTCGAACAGGAGGTTGTACCGCAATGGGTCGAGGTCGGTGATCCAAAGACAATATGCCACCACCGAGCCAGCTGCCGAACCACGGCCGGGGCCGACACTGACCCCTAGTTCCTCGCGGGCTGCCCGGATATAGTCGCTAACAATGAGGAAGTAGCCCGGGAAACCCATCGTCTTGATGGTGTGCAGTTCGAACACTATACGCTCGCGGACCTCTTCCGAGAGCGCCTCCTTGATTTCCTGATCCGACATTTCGGGCCGGTCAGCCAGGTAGCGTTTCCGGGCACCCTGCCATACCAGATGTTCCAGATAGTCGGCTTCGAACTTTATTCGGTAGAGTTTGTTATACCCTCCAAGTTTCTTGATTTTCTTCTCGGCAGCCTCGCGGCTGAGAACCTCCTCACCGCGCTCGTTGCGGGTGAATTCGTTGAAAAGGTCCTCTTCGGTGAGGCGCGCCCGCCAATCCTCCTCGCGGCCAAACCCTTCGGGTATTGGGAAAACAGGCATCAACGGGTCGGAGTCGATGCTGTAGGTCTCCACCTTTTCGGCCACTTCGAGGGTGTTCTCAAGAGCTTCGGGCAGGTCGGGGAATATGGCCGCCATCTCTTCGGGGCTCTTGAGCCACTCCTGCTTGGTGTAGTGCATACGGGTGGGGTCGGCGAAGTCCTTGCCGGTGGCCAGGCATATCAGGTGGTCGTGGGCGTCGCCATGCTCCTCCTCGACAAAGTGGACGTCGTTGGTGGCGATAATCTTCACCCCATGCTTGCGGGCAAGCTCGACAAGCACCGGATTCACCCGTTCCTGAACTTCGTAGGTTTGGGTGTTTGCGCCCGGCATGTCGGTCTTGTGCCGCATAAGCTCGATGTAGTAGTCGCCACCGAACCGCTCTTTGAACCAGAGTATCGACTGCTCGGCGGCATCCAGGTCTCCGGCCATGATATGTTGCGGCACCTCGCCTGCCAGACAGGCCGAGCATACGATCAGACCCTCCTTATACTGCTCGAGCACATTGTGGTCGATACGCGGACGGTCGTAGAAACCGTCGGTATAGGCTATCGAGGCCAGCTTGCATAGCGAATGGTAGCCTTTCAGGTTCTTCGCCAGCAGTATCAGGTGGTTGCCCGAACGGTCGATTATTCTTTCACGACCGTTCTCAGGGTTTATCCCTTTGATATTCTTGTCTTTGTCATACAAGGTACGGCGGGCGCAATAGGCTTCCATGCCCACTATCGGCTTGAACGGAGTCTCACCTTCGCCCAACTTGCCGTTCACCTTGGCGACGGTATCGAGGAAATCCTTGATACCAAACATATTGCCGTGATCGGTCAACGCCATAGCGTTCATACCGCACTTCCGGGCCTTCTTCACAAGGTCCGGAATCTTCGACATTCCGTCGAGCATCGAATAGTGCGAGTGTACGTGGAGATGAACGAACTGCGGCATATTCTAAAGAGTCTTATTCTGCCATTCCGCGATAGCGTTCCACCTCGCCTTCAACGGCGCGGGCGTCGGCCTTGGCGGCATCCACCCTCTTCTCGGCATCGGCTTTCTTGGCTTGGCTTTTCTCTATACTCTTCTCCAACGAGCTGATTTCTTTCTCGCAGTCTTTGATTTTCTCTTTCAGCTTTTCAATCTCGTTGCGCTTGTCGGCAATCTTTTTCTGCGACGAGGCAATGTCCTTTTCAAGGCCTGCCACTGCCGATTCAGCGGCGGATACGGCCTTCTGGGCCTTCTTCAGCTCCTGCTGCTGGGCGGCCATATTCTGCGAAGCCTCATAGCGCTGGATATATTGTGCAAAGCCGCCAAGATAGGTGCGGACATTGTCTTTCAGCATATTCTGGTCGATGGTAAGGTCGGTCGAGGTGGCGCAGAGGGTTATGACGGTAACCTTGTTTTTCTTCTTGCCCTGCTCGGTCACCTTGGCATAGAGGCTCACAGGCACGGCGGCCAGCTCGGGGACAACCTGCTCGACGGCGGCAATATAGCCTTCGCTGTTCTTGGTCTTCAACTTGGCTTCGTTCAGGCGGGCCTTGACAGCTCCTTCAACCAGCTTGGCATCCTTCTCGAGGGTCATGGTGTAGGCGGGCACGGTCAGCGCGCCAACGGTAACAACTGTTTCCTGGACATTCTGGGCCATAAGGCCGAACGACATCGCCATGGCGACTGCTGCAGCAACGAATTTCTTTATCATAACTGACGGGTTTAATGGTTAATATTCAATCTGTTCAGAATAAAACAGGGAACCACTCCTGATTCCCTGCTTTGTTCGAGGTCGCTTCCGGATTTGAACCGGAGTAGCAGGTTTTGCAGACCTGTGCCTAGCCCCTCGGCCAAACGACCTTTCGTTGTCAAATTTCAAGGTGCAAAATTACGAACATTTTTTGAAACAGCAAAATTATTTTTTACCCATCATCAGTAACAATATGATTTTTAGCCCAAAATTGACGATATTTTTTTTGTCACATCGGGAAAAAGATGTATCTTTGCAACGCAAAATGGAACGTTTTCTGACTAAATTCAGGATGCCTGTAGTGGCGGCGATACTATCGGTTTTCGGCATCGCATTCGCGATGGAATCGATTGGTAATCACCTGCTTTTCCGCACCTATGGCCTCGACCTCGGCATCTACGCACAGACCGCCTACGACTTTGCACACCTGAATGTCAACGACGGCACTTTTTTCCAATGGGAGCCGTTCAACCAGCTTGCAGACCATTTCGACCTCATCTTGGCCTTGATATCACCCCTGACATGGCTTTTCAGGGCCGACTGGCTGCTGCTCGTGGTGCAGATTCTTGCCGTAACAATCGGAGCCTTGGGACTTTACCATCTTGTCCGCGACATCACGGGACGGGAATTCCCGTCGATGACGGCCATGCTTTTGATGCTGACACAGTTCGGCGTATGGCACGCACTGGGGTTCGACTACCACAGCAACGTGGTGGCTGCCTGCCAGTTACCATGGCTCATCCTCTTTGTCCGACGTGGCCGGCTGGGCGCGGCGACGGCAGTGCTGGCACTGATGGCGCTGTCGAAAGAGACTGTGGCCCTGTGGCTTTGCTTTGTCCTACTGGCACTTACATGGGATCACCGCCGCGAACGGCGCACCCTCCGATGGCTGCTATTCGCCACCTTGGGTTGCGCAGCATGGTTCGCTCTCACCACCATGGTGATCATGCCCGCCCTAGGCGGAAGGTCGGGACTCGGTTTCTGGCGCTACCAATGGATGGGCGCCACAATGGGCGAGACGGCACAATGGCTTCTCTCCCACCCCTTTGAGGCACTGCGCGACATATTCATCGATTTCACCCCCGCAGCCGATTCCGGCCAGGTGAAGGTGGAATTCTTCATCTGCACCTTGTTGTCGGGCCTTGCGATTACTTTTCTCAAGCCCAACTACTTGCTAATGATAATCCCGCCGCTGGCGATGAAGATGCTGGCTGCCGCACCCAACGAGCTGTGGGGAATCAACTTGCACTATAACATCGAAATATGCATGGTGATATGCTGCGGCGCCGCGATGGTGCTATGCCGCATAAAACCAGCCCGCTGGCAGGCCCTGGCGTTCACTGCGGCCGCGATTCTGGCAGCAGGCACAACCCTCTATACCGTCGACGAGCCCGTGGTCCAAATCCGCCAGGCGAATGTCAACATCTTCAAACACAGCCACTACCGCCAGCCGGAGTTCGACATCAAAACCGCCCGCAAGGCCCTCGCGATGATACCCGGCGACGCGTCGGTGTGCGCCACCACCCAATTTTCGCCCCATATCGCCTGCCGCGACAAAGCCTACATCTTCCCTATCGGCCTGAGATTCAAGGCAGAATACTTCCTCATTATGCCCGACCATTGGAGCTACTATGAAGGAGAAGCCGATATAGCGGCTTCGATTATCGCCGATACCGCCCGCTACGACATCCTCCTCACCGACGGCACCGTCTTCCTGCTGCAGGCAAAATAAACGCTCCGACCTTCGATCGCTCTTCGATTGTTCTTCGATTGTTTTTCGTTCCGAATCGAAGAACAATCGAAGAACGATCGAAGAACGATCGAAGAACAATCGAAGAACGGTGGTAGTTGATAGGTAGTTGATAGGT
>ONYC01000129.1 GCA_900321975.1 uncultured Bacteroidales bacterium | reverse complement strand
TACCTGATATATGAAGACTAACGGCAAGAACATCTGCAAAGAGTTGAAGGCCATCCGCAAGCGTGTGGCCGACGAGAACCAGATACCCCTGGAGCAGCATGAATGCACCTACGATGGTCCGTGCGACGGCACCTGTCCGCGCTGCGAGGCCGAGGTGAAGTATCTGGAGCATGAGTTGCACCGCCGCATGACCCTCGGCAAGGCCGCCGCGGTGGCTGGCGTGGCCATGTCGCTGGCGGCATTCACCAGCTGCACCGAAGGGAAGGTAGAGGGTGAAGTAGAACCTATGGCGGGTGCTGTCGTCTACCCTGAAGACACCACACAGGTCGACACCACCAGCGGAGCCACCCATGCCGACACTTCAGGCAGCAAGACAGCTATTTATCAGTAGCCGCTCGGCTCTGATTGACCACCCAGACACCTACGAACACCGCCATAGCCGCCACCACTTTGGTGACAGTCAGGCGGTCCATACCGGCCCATATAGCCACTGCGATGGCGATAATGGGCTGCAGATAGCCGTACATGCTCACCAGCGTGGGGCGGATACGCTGTTGGCCTACGGGAATCAGATAATAGGCAAGGAACGTGGAGAAGAAAATCATATAGCCGATTTCCCACCACACCTTGCCGGGGACGGCCAGAAAGTCGGTGCCGCCAAGATGTGGCAACGCGAAGGGGATGGAGAAAATAAACGATGCCAGGAACATCCATTTCATCGAGGTTATCACCGAATAGCGCGCGATGAGATTGCGGCAGGTGCCGAGATAGAGAGCGAAGACGATATAGTTGGCGAAACAGTAGACGATGCCCAGCGGCTGCGTCTCACTGGGGCCGTTGGCACCGGTCGTGCTTTGGAGGATAAGCCATAGTATGCCGCCGAAACTCATAGCCACACCCAGCACCTTCTTCCAAGTGATAGGCTCCTTGAGGAATATAGCCGCCACGAACATTGTGAAGATGGGCGTGGTGGTGCTCATAATCGAGAGGTCGACGGGGGTGGTGAGCTCGATGGCGTGCAGGAAAGTGAGCTGCGGGAGGAAGAGTCCGAGGATGCCGGCGCCGGCAAGCCTGAGGAGGTCTTTCTTGGGCACTGGCTCCCTGGGGACAAGCAGCGATGCCAGCCAGAAAAGGGCGCCGGCCACGAGCGACCGCATAGCAAAAAGCACTATCGGTGCCACGCCTCCGTCGGTGGCGATATCGCGGCAGACGACCACATTGATACCGAAGATCACGTAGGCCGCCGCCGAGGCCAGATGCCCTGTCGCTATGCGTTTGTTGAATGCCATATAGATGCCTTTTTGCGGGTGCAAAAATACTAAAAAATATCATATCGGATTTTTTTTGTACTTTTGCAGTCGGAAAACAACAGGTAAAATACGATATGAAAATCCTACTTCTAGGCTCGGGCGGGCGCGAGCACGCCATCGCCGCCAAACTGGCGCAGAGCAAGCGCTGCAACAAATTGTATATCGCCCCTGGCAATGCCGGAACCGCCGCCGTGGGCGAAAATGTTAGCCTCAATCCCGAAGATTTCGAGAGCGTGGGCCGCTTTGTGGTCGACAACAATGTGGAGATGCTCGTGGTCGGCCCCGAAGCACCGCTGGTGGCGGGCATTGCCGACTATTTCGCCGAGACGCCGGCCCTGAACCGCGTGATGGTGATCGGGCCGCGCAAGCAGGGCGCCATGCTCGAAGGCAGCAAGGACTATGCCAAGGCCTTCATGCATCGGCACAAGATTCCCACGGCACGCTACCAGACATTCACCGCCGAGACTCTGGCCGAAGGGCAGGCTTTCCTCGAAACCCTCCCTGCACCCTATGTGCTCAAGGCCGACGGCCTGGCCGCCGGTAAAGGGGTGCTCATCGAGTCCGACCTGGCCACCGCCAAGGCCCACCTGGCCGATATGCTGCACGGCCAGTTCGGCCAGGCGTCGGCCAGCGTGGTGATCGAGGAATATCTCAGCGGCATCGAGCTCAGTGTGTTCGTGCTCACCGACGGCAGCCATTACCTGATCCTACCCTCGGCCAAGGACTACAAGCGCATCGGCGAGGGCGACACCGGCCTCAACACTGGCGGCATGGGCTCGGTGAGCCCCGTGCCATTTGCCGACAAGGAGTTTATGAAGAAAGTGGAAGACCGTATCGTGAAGCCCACCGTGCGCGGCCTGCGCGACGAGAAAATCGACTATCACGGCTTTGTGTTCATCGGCCTGATGAACTGCGGCGGCGACCCCTACGTGATTGAATACAACGTGAGGATGGGCGATCCCGAGACCGAGAGCGTCTTTCCACGGCTGAAAAACGATGTGGTGGAACTCTTCGAGAATACCGCCAACAATACCCTCGACGCCTGTAGCCTGAGCGTCGATCCCCGCACCGCAGCATGCGTGATGATGGTGGCTGGGGGATACCCGGAGAAATACGAGAAAGGGAAATTGATTACCCTGGGCGAAGAGTTGGACGATGTGCAACTGTTCCATTGCGGCACCAAGCGCAATGAGAATGGGAAACTGGTTACAAACGGCGGCCGTGTTATTTGTGCCACCGCCATGGCGTCGAACCTGCCTGAGGCGCTGCTGAAAAGCTACAACCGTGTGGCCACAGTCGAATGGGACGGCAAATACAACCGTCGCGACATCGGCCAGGACCTTCTGAAACTGATGATTTAAACTATTTCTTCCGGATATACCATACAAGGTAGGCCACTACAACGAGTATACCGAAAATCAATAGCCGCGGCACTACAAGGCAAAGCAGTAGTGTCGCGGCTATTATCATAAGTACACGTGAGGCCACCTTCTTGTCGGGTGTCATTGCCTGCCAGGCCATCTGCCAGCGCAGCTGAAGTTCCTGCCATTTTGCGGCGAGGCCACGCTTGGGCGGCCGCTGGGCATAGTCGTCGCCGACGGTCTCGGCATGGGTGGTGGGCATCTCGTGGACACGCACCTTGATGGTCTTGGAAAAACTCTTGCCCCCGACCCAGGCGGTGATGGTAAGGCGGGTACGCCCCTTTGAGCGGTTGAGCCGGAAACGCTTGTTGCCGGAATTCCCGAGGGGTACTACAGAAGCCTTGTATCCGTTGTCGATGCTGAGTTCGACGCGTTCGGCGTCGAGACAGTCCCATTCGATGGTGATTACCTCGCCTTCGACAAGCGAGGTACGGTCGGTTGTGAATGTCATCTTTTCCATATACCCTACTCGCCAGCAATATCTATGCCAAAGCTACCAGCGGTTATAGTGGACGCGGGCTGGATCCCACTTGTCCTTGGGCTGCGTCGTACCGTCATGATATCCCACAGGCACTACAGCGTAGGGCACCACGGTGGGCGGCAGCTGGAGCGACTTCTTGATGGGGTCCATACGGTCGGGATAGGGGTAGCAGGCCGTCCAGCAGGCACCGAGGCCGTAGGCTTCGGCGGCGAGGAGGAAATTCTCGGTAACGGCACCCAGGTCGTCGCGCCACATCTGGTTCACCTGCGTTACGGCCGGACCGTCGGGGTCTTCGCGTGTGGGGGCGGTGAACACAGTGTCGGCACAGAAGATCACCACTGCACCGCTTTCCATATATTTCTGCATATTGAAGTTGCCCTCGAAGACGGTTTCATACTGGCTCTTGTCGGTCATGACAATAACACTCCAAGGACGGCGGTCGACAGCGCTGGGGGCTGCCATGGCGGCCTTGAGGAGGTTCTCCATCACGGCGGCGGGGATGGTGTCGCCGTTATACGAGCGGACGCTCTTGCGGTTGAGGATGTTCTGCATCACAACCTCGGCGGGGTCGGTGGCTGCGGTTTCCTGTTTGTTACAGCAGGCGGCAACGGAAAGGGCGGCGGCCAGCATAAGGATCACTTTCTTCATTGTTGTTTCTTTTATAATATTTCATTATGTTTTTCAAATTGCAAAATTACACATTTTCTATGAATATGGGAAAAAATTCTTCTGCCTATGTAGATTTTTCGGAAAAAGGTGGTTATTTGTTATATGAAAGGAAAAAATGTTGTACCTTTGCAATCCGAATGACAATGAAAACACAAATCAAAAAAAACGCAATGAGTAGCAAATTCAGTATCCTGGCGTTGGTGGCGGCAATGGTCTGCTCGCTGGCAGTGCACGCCCAGACAGCCACCGTCCACACCATGCCCTACGCATGTGGCTTCGACACCACCGACCTGGCCTTGCTGGGCTGGACCACCATCGACTACAACAACGACGGCTACACGTGGACGACCAACGGCCCGCTGACCCCACACAGTGGCAGTGGCTACGTGGCTTCGGCGTCATACATATCCGGTCCCACTGGCGACATCACGCCCGACAACTTCCTGGTCAGCCCCCGCATTGCGGTGGCCGGCGACGCCGTGCTCTCGTGGTGGTACCGCGTAGCCAACTCGATGTATCCCGCCGACCACTATTCAGTGTATATCTCCACCGCCGGCAATACGGCGGCCGACTTCCTGGCCACCACGCCGGTATACGAGTATACACCCACCAGCGAAAACTACCCCATCTGGAGCCAGGTGGCTCTGGACCTCTCGGCCTACGCGGGCGATACTATATATATCGCTTTCCGACACCACAACTGCTTCGGCCAGTATGCTTTACTGCTTGATGACGTTAAGGTTGAAACCTTCGTATCTCCCTGGTCGGTAGCCGACACCGTCCCGTGGAATACCACATTCGATACACCCGACACGGGCTGGACTTTCATTGGCCGCGTCAACGGCTGGTATATCGGTGCCCCTGGCGCCATGAACGGTAGTGGAGGCATGTATGTGAGCGGCGACGGCGGAGCCACCAACAGCTACGAACGCTACAGTTGGAACAACCGTTTCCATTGGGCCGCACGCCCCCTGCACTTCACCGACAGCGGCGACTTCCGCGTGGACTACGATTGGAAATGCAACGGACATTACCAATGCAACACCTACAACAACCAGACCACATGTACATATTATGACTATGTACGAGTGATGCTGGCCCCTGTCACCGCCGAACTCGACACCGAATACTTTTTCGGCTATGGTATCTCAACCTATATCAACAACCTTTTGCCCGACGGCTGGATAAGCCTCTCAGACACTAACGGCATGCGCCTGCTTGCAAACGAAGCCGACTGGACCCACCACGCACAGAGTTTCCATGTGCCGGCCGCCGGCGACTACCTGCTGCTCGTCCTCTCTGCCAACGGCAATTCATACACTGTCTATGAAGTGGCACCGGCAATGGACAATCTCAGCATCAGTACT
>ONYC01000016.1 GCA_900321975.1 uncultured Bacteroidales bacterium | reverse complement strand
AGGGCTTCTTCACCGTCGAGGATACCGAGCGCATACTGACGGCGGGCATCAAATACGGCATGCGGCCGAAGATACATGCCAACGAGATGGCCGTCTCGGGCGGCGTGCAGGTGGGCGTGAAATACAACGCCATCTCGGTCGACCATCTGGAGCAGATGGGCGACGCCGAGCTTGAGTGCCTGAAGGGCAGCGACACGATGCCCACCATACTGCCCGGCTGCGCCTTTTTCCTCAACCTGCCCCTCTCGCCGGCCCGCAAGATGATTGAGGCAGGCTTGCCGGTGGCTATGGCGTCGGACTACAACCCCGGCACGTCGCCCTCGGGCAACATGCAGCTCATCCTCTCGATGGCATGCATACGCTACCGCCTGACGCCCGAAGAGGCGCTGAATGCCACCACGCTCAACACCGCCTACGCCATGGGTGTGAGCGACGAGGTGGGCAGCATAGCTGTGGGCAAGAAGGCCAACTTCTATATTACCAAGCCCGTTCCGAGCTACGAATATCTGCCCTATGCCTATGGCGAAAACAAGGTGGACCGTGTGTTTCTCAACGGCGATGAGGTTTAAGGTTTAAAGTTTAAGATTTAAAGTGATTACTGCAACCAACATCAACAAGAGTTACGGGGCGCTACATGTGCTGCGCGATGTGAACCTCAGCATCGGACAGGGCGAGGTGGTGTCGATTGTCGGCCCTTCGGGAGCCGGAAAGACCACCCTCCTGCAGATACTCGGCACCCTGGACAGGGCTGACAGCGGAACGGTCGTGTACGACGGTGTCGATGTTGGCCGCCTCAAGGAGAAGGAGCTGGCCCGCTTCCGCAACGAGCATATCGGATTCGTGTTCCAGGCGCATCATCTGCTGCCAGAATTCACAGCAGTGGAGAACGTCTGTATCCCGGCGCTTATCAAAGGCTCTCCAATAAAAGAGGCTACAGAGAGGGCAATGGAGCTTTTGTCGTTTATGAAAGTAGACAACCGCGCTAGCCACAAGCCGACGGCCCTCAGCGGCGGCGAGCAACAGCGTGTGGCTGTTGCAAGGGCACTGATGAACAGTCCTGTGGCGGTACTTGCCGATGAGCCGAGCGGCAACCTCGACTCGCAGCATGCACGCGAACTGCACGAGCTGTTCTTCCGCCTGCGTGACCAATTTAATCAGACATTTGTCATCGTTACCCACAATGAAGAGTTGGCAGGGATGGCCGACCGCAAAATCACTATCATAGATGGAAAAAACAACGAATAAACAGCAGGTCGTCTACGGTTTACGTCCTGTGATCGAAGCTATCGGCAGCGATCAGACAGTGGAGCGTGTGTTGCTCCAGAACGGGCTCAACAGTTCGTTGCTCAACGAGTTGCGAACCAAGATGAAAGAGCACGACATCCCCTTCCAGTATGTGCCTGTAGAGAAGTTGAACAAGATGACCACCGGCAACCATCAGGGGGTGGTTGCGGTGATTGCTGCAGTGCCCTATCGCGATATGGTGGAGATATTGGAGCAGACCGACGAAGTAAGCCCGCTGATAGTGCTCCTCGACCATATCACCGACGTGCGCAATATGGGCGCAATTGCCCGCACAGCCGAATGTACCGGCGTTACCGCGCTGGTGGTTCCCGACAGGGGTTCGGCGGCCCTCAACGGCGATGCGATGAAGACTTCGAGCGGCGCTCTTCTGCGCCTGCCGGTATGCCGCGAGCAGAACTTGAAGACTACCGTGAACATGGCCAGGCAATATGGCTACCAGGTGGTTGCAGCTACCGAGAAGGGTGCTGTGGACTACCGCGAAGTGGATTTCTCGATCCCGACCCTCCTGATTCTCGGCAACGAGGAGACGGGTATCAGTCCAGAACTGCTGAAGATGAGTGATGTACGTGCCAAACTACCCATTGTGGGCGAGGTTGCGTCGCTCAACGTGAGTGTTGCCGCCGGCGTTTTTATGTACAAAGCGCTGGAACAGCGTGATAAATGACAAGATACTAAAAGATAGATGATTATATGCCAAAGGCAGGCGCGTCGTATCGGTGCGCCTGCCTTTGCTTTTTTATCAATAATCATCGCCGCGTTTCCGCCCCGTCTACGACGTATCTTCTACCTATCAACTACCACCGTTCTTCGATAGTTCTTCGATAGTTCTTCGATAGTTCTTCGATTGTTCTTCGATTCGAATCGAAGAACAAACGAAGAACTATCGAAGAACGGCCGTAGAAATGGGGGTGTGGGGAAGGCGAATTTATGAATTTTTAAGCAAAAAAAAGTTTTCGGTACGAGGGAAAGTAGTATCTTTGCAGTTCCCTTAAGAGGAAATTTAAATAGTTAACTAACTTAATATTAATCAATTAATTTAAAAACACATGAGAAAGTTTTTACGTTCGTTCGTAATGATGGCGCTTCTGGCAGTGCCGTTCGTTACACAAGCGCAGATCACCTGCGACAATGGCTCACTGACGACAGTGGCCAATTCCGAGGTGAGCACTGCAAACTCCAGTTACATCCCCGGCTATTCGTACTACAACTATAGCTATTCGGAGGTGATTATCCCTGCAGCCGACATCGAGCTGGCTGGTTTCGAAGTGAAGGCCTTGGAGTTCAAGCCCGCCAGCACTTCGGCCGGTGACTACTTCAACAACTGCGACGTCTACCTGTGCAACACCACCGAGAGCACTCTCTCGGCTGGCTTTATTCAGGATACGGCCAATTTCACGCTGGTTTACTCCGGCAGTTTGAACTACTCGGACACCAACTGGCAGACCATCGTGTTCACCAACAGCTTCCAGTGGGATGGTAGCAGCAATATCCTTGTGGCTGTCCACCGCCAGCATGGCAGCTGGGGAAGCGGATCTTCGTTCCGCGCCTACAATGCAGGTTCCCAGATGGCCCGCTACGTATATCGCGACAATGCTCCCTATGAAATCGGCTCGATCACCGGCGGTACTGCAACTTCTACCGTGTCCCTCTACCACCTTGTGGGTTGCGGTACCAACCCCTCTTGTATGAGAGTTCGTGGCTTGCAGGCTACCAACATTGCCTCCGACGGCCTCACCCTCACCTGGGTCGACACCATCAACTCCGGTGCCACCTACACCATCTATAACATGAGCGACAACTCGGTTGTTGCCGCCAATGTCAGCAACACCACCTACGACATTACCGGCCTCAGTGCCAACACTGCCTACACCTTTGGCGTTGCAGTCAACTGCTCGTCATCCGACAGCGCTGCTATTGTCACCATCAACACCCGCACCGGTTGCGGTATTACCCCTGTTCCCTACAGCACCGACATTGAGGGCATCGCCGACGGCGCTCTGCCTTATTGCTGGGATACTCTCGCCACCGGTCATAACAGTGGTGGCCATGTGTTCCCCACTGCCTACCCCTACGCCAGCAACGCCCACAGCGGTTCGGTCTACTTCGAGTTCGAGGCCGCCAATGGCGAAACCGAGATTGCTGTCCTCCCCGAGTTTGATACTCCCATCAGCGACCTTCAGCTGAACTTCTGGGCCTGCGCCACCAACATCGCAAACTTCGTGTTTGAGGTCGGTGTGGTCGAGAGCGGCAACTTTGTCGTCTACGACACCGTCGCCATCACCCAGAGCAGCAGCTTCAGCAGCAGCAACTACCACTACTATCAGGTGTTCTTCAACGAGTATACCGGCAGCGGCGACCGCATCGCCCTGCGCGTCACTCCTGCTGGTACCGCCACCAGCTACACATTCTTCATGGATGATATCGAGGTTACCGAGTTCGGCGGTTGCTTCCCGATTGAGAACCTCGCCGTCAGCAACATTGGCAGCAGCAGCGTAACCCTCACCTGGCACGATGCCAGCAATAGCGGCGCTACCTACACCGTCTACGATATGGCCGACACCAGCGTTGTCGAGACCGCCATCAACGACACCACCGTTACCATCACCAACCTCACCCCCAACACCCAGTACACCCTTGCCGTTGTGGCCGACTGCTCGTCGCTTGGCGAGTCGGATGCCGTTACCGCAAGCTTCCGTACCAACTGTGCCGCAGAGCCTCTGCCCTTCACCGAGACCTTCGACGCTACCCTATCCAGCAGTGATTGCTGGCGTGGAAACAGCAGCACCCTCGCCAACGATGTCTTCGGCGGCAGCACGCTTGCTCTTAACGCCAACAATGCCTGGACCTATTCCAGCAGCACCAGCAACGGCCTCGACGCCGGCCACTACCGTGTCAATATCTACGGCAGCAGTTGCAAGAAATGGATGATCACTCCCGCTATCGATCTCACCACAGCCAGCAACCCCGTCCTCCAGTTCGACGTGGCCTTCACCGTCTATAGCTCCTCCAGTACCGGCCCTGCCACTGATTTCGAGAACAACAATAGCCAGGCCTTCATCGTGGCCTTCTCGACCGATGGCGGCCAGACCTGGGATTCCTCCAGCGCCGTCCGTTGGCAGAACGCCGGTGGTCAGCACACCCTTTCTGAGATTGCCAGTGGAAGCTACATCAACCAGACCATCAACCTCAGCCAGTTTATCGGCGAGACCGTCCGTATCGCTTTCTACGCCCAGTCGACCACCAGCGGTGGCGACAACAACCTCCATATCGACAACATCTATGTCGACGAGATGCCCACTTGCTTCCCCGTTGCTGGTCTCACTGTCAGCGCTGTTACCGACAATAGCGTCAGCCTCACTTGGAACGACACCACCAACACCGGTGCTACTTACACCGTTTACAATATGGCCGACACCAGCGTTGTTGCTACCAACGTCAGTGCCACCTCCTACATCGTCACTGGTCTCAACCCCAACACAAACTATACCTTTGGTGTAGAGGTCAACTGCTCGGCCACCGACGTTGCCCGTATTATGACCACCAGCGCTCGTACCGCCTGCGGTGTCGAGCAGCTGCCTTTCACCGAGGACTTCAGCTCCTCCCTCAGCAGTGATCCTTGCTGGCGCGGCGCCTCCAACGCTACCGCTGCACAGGTGTTCAATGGTACTGCTTTGAACCTCGTCGCCCCCAGTAGCTGGTCCTTTACCAGTAGCACCCGCTGCGGTCTCGATGGTGGTCACTACTACAAGAACGTGTATGGTTCCAGTGTCAAGAGCTGGATGATTACTCCTGCCATCGACCTCAGCACCACCGCCAATGCTCAGCTCAGCTTCGATGTAGCCCTCACAGACTACAGCAATGCTGCTCTTCCCGATGACAACGGCGACACCAACACTTCGCAGGCCTTTATGGTCATTATTTCGACCGACGGCGGTAACACTTGGGATTCCACCAATGCGACCATCTGGCAGAATGTGGGCGGTGACTTCACCTATGCTTCGCTTGCCAGCCTCACCTATCAGAACAAGGTGATTGACCTCAGCCAGTATGCCGGCGACACTATCAAAATTGCCTTCTACTGCCAGTCTCTCTGGAGCGGTGGCGACAACGATCTCCACATCGACAACATCGCTGTTACCGCAGCCATCGACACCACCACTCCTGTCCTCGACAGCTTCGTCGTGGTTCTCGGTGTGAACGATACCACCATGGGTACCACCGTTCCCGCCCCCGGCACTTATACCTTCTTCGAGGGCGACACCGCCACCGCTCAGGCTGTTGCCAACGACGGTTACCACTTCGTCCGTTGGGAGCAGGTGATTGGCACCTTCGTCGACACTACCGTTGCCAACCCCGCCACTCACGTTATCGACTCGACGCTGCTCGGCCTCAGCATGACTATGACCGCCATCTTCGCAGCCGACTCCACTCCTGACACCACCGTATACTACACCCTCACCGTCGATTACGACACCAACATGGGTATGGTCATGTATATGGAAGGACCCTATGAGGCCGGCGACTCCGCTTTCGTCATCGCCTTCCCCAATACCGGTTATCGCTTCGTCAACTACACCGAGGGTGCCACCGTTGTCAGCACCGATGCCATCTATGAGTTTGTCATGACTGGCGACCTCACCCTCACCGCTAACTTCGAGGCCGACACCACCGCCTCGCTCGACAGCCTGACCATCATCACCGGCGTCAACGATCCCACCATGGGTACCGTTACTCCCGCTCCCGGCACCCATCGTTATGGCCAGGGTGATGTCTACACCATCACCGCCACTCCTAACGATGGCTACTACTTCGGCGGCTGGATTATGTCTGCTGACCTTGGCTTCATCCAGTATACCGATACCCTGTACGGTATGCCTGCTGTCTACTCCGACACCGTCTCCGAATATGAACTCGGTGCGGTTGTGTCTATGATCGCTCTGTTCACCACCGACAGCGTGCCCGTAGTCAATCCCGACAGCATCATTGTCACCTTCGCTGTGAACGATGCCACCATGGGTACCACCAACCCCGCTCCTGGCACCTACACCTATGCCGATGGCGACTCGATCTTTGTCGAGGCCACCGCTTTCGACGGTTATCAGTTCGTTGGCTGGCATGTTGAGGGCAGCTACATGGGCTATACCGTCGACTCTACCATCTACACCACTGAGACCAGCTTCGGCGAGTCGCTCGAAGATATGGGTGGCTTGGTCCTTACTGTTACCGCCCTCTTCGCTTCCGACACCCTCGGCCCGAATCCCACGATGTACACCGTTACCGTGAGCGTCAACAATTCCAGCCTTGGTAGCGTCAGCGGCGCGGGCACCTATGCCGAAGGTTCGACCGTTACCCTCACCGCCACTCCTGCCAACAACGCCACCTTCGTTGGTTGGCTGATTGATGGCGATACAATTGCTGACAACCCCTACACCTTCACCATCACCGGCCACGTTACCGCTATGGCTATCTTCGCCGCCGGTAGCAACGGCATCGAGGATGCCGACATGGCCAACGTGAGCGTCTACGGCGCCGAGAGCCGCATCGTCGTACGTGGTGCCGAAGGCAAGGATGTGTTCGTCTACGACCTCAACGGCCGTACCGTCGCCAGCAAGATGAATGTTGCTGAGAACATCGAGTTCAACATGGCCAACACTGGCGTCTACCTGGTCAAGGTGGGCAATGCCCCGGCCAAGCGTGTCCTCGTGGTCCGCTAAACATTTGACTCTCTAACAAGTGAGGCTCCGCCAACAACGGAGCCTCACTTTTTTTTTACCGTTGCATACGATATTTCACCATTTGTCGTTACTAAATAACTATGAGCAAAACCGACAAACAATCGCAGGCGGGCAACCTGATACTGATACTCGTAGCCATGGTGCTGGGAGTGCTTATCGGGTTGATGTTTGCTTCGCGCCCTGTGCAGCAGCCGCAGACGTCGCTGCAAGGCAAGGTGGACGAAGTGCTTGGGATTGTGGAGAACCGATATGTGGACGATATCGATGCCGACTCGCTCAGCGAGCGGCTCCTCTCGGTGCTGCTCAGCGAGCTGGATCCCCACAGCACCTATCTCTCGGCCCGCGAGACCGAAAAGAGCGAAGAGATGATGCGCGGCAGTTTCGACGGCGTGGGTCTGATGCTCCACCGCGAAGGAGATACTACATATATCGGCCAGGTGCTCGCCGACGGTCCCTCGGTGGGATTGGGTATGCAGCCGGGCGATATGATTGTGACTGTCGACGGCGAGCAGGTAAGCGGAGTGGGTATGCCGGCCGACTCGGTAGTTGCGCGGCTGCGCGGCCCCCAAGGGTCGAAGGTGGTGGTCGAGGTGCAGCATGTGGACGGCAAGAACCATAAGTACACCGTTCGCCGTGGTATGGTTCCGCATCATACGCTGCCCTATTACACGATGCTTTCCGACACTATCGGATATATCCACCTGACATCGTTCGCAACAACCAGCCATGAGGAGTTCCGCAATGCTGTGCTGCACTTGAAGAGTCAGGGTATGCGACACCTGGTGTTCGACCTCCGCTCCAACGGAGGAGGCTCGCTGCAGGCAGCCGTCGGTATCGCCGGCGAGCTTCTACCCACCGGCAGCCTCATAGTCTATACCAAAGGTGCCCACAGCCGCCGGAACAACATATATTCGCTGCCGGGCGGCAGTTTCACCTCGGGTGGCGTGACGGTGATGGTCGACGAAAATTCGGCCTCGGCCAGCGAGGTGGTGAGCGGAGCCTTGCAGGACAACGACCGCGCCACTATCGTGGGGCGTCGCACTTTCGGCAAAGGATTGGTTCAGGGCGAATATCAGCTGAGCGACGGTTCGTCGGTGCTGCTCACCACAGCAAGGTATTACACCCCTTCGGGGCGTTGCATACAGCGCTCCTACGCCGACGGCACCGAGGAATATTATCGCGACTATTTCAACCAGTTGATGGACGAGGCTTATGCCGACACGATGGTGATGGCTATCAACGACTCGACTCCCTATCGCACTGTGGGCGGCCGCACCGTTTACGGCGGCGGCGGCATAGCCCCCGATGTGCCGATTCCGTACCGCAAGGACAGTTCGCTGGTATACTACAATCGCCTTTCGAGCAAAGGCTTGCTGAGCAAGGTGGCCTTCGATTATGTGAAGAAGCATGCAAAAGGGCTTATGGAAAAGTATCCCGACGCGGAGGCTTTCAAGAAAGACTTCAAGGTGGACGAATCGATGATTCAGCGCCTTGCGACTGAAGGCGAGAAGGCCGGAGTGAAGCGCAATGAGAAAAGTTTGAATAAGCAGCGCGGCTATATTTCCGCCATTCTCAAGGCCAACATAGGAATGGCGCTATATGGCGACCGTGGCTTCTATGATTCGTATATCCCCTACGACGACGACCTCAACAGGGTGGTCGCCATGTTGAAGCAAAAGAAAATCTAGCAATATGAAAAGACTTGCCATATTGGCTCTTGCAATGGTGGCTCTGATGCCCTGCTATGCGCAGAAAACCAGTCTCTCGGGTATTCTCGGTGGAGTGTCTGAAGGTGCGCGCCTGATAGTGAGCGAAGCACAAGGCGGCCGGCTGGTGCCGGTGGACACCGTGGATGTGGACGCTCGCGGGCACTACAAGATTGAACGGCAGACTGCTGACGAAGTGTTCTTCACCCTCAGCCTTGCAAGGGTGCAGTGTCAGCCGTTGCATGTGATCCTGCTGCCGCGCGAGAAGGTAACGATGGATATTACCTACCGAGCCGACTACGGGATGCTGCAGCTGACCAATGTCAAGGGGTCGGAGAATATGAAGATGTACCAGGAGTACAATGCGCTGGCCTTGGATATGGCAGCCAACCCCTCGAAGCAGCAGTCGCTGCCGACAGAGATGGAGAACCTGATAAGGCGTTACAGTGGCGAATTGATGAGCGCTTTCCTGGTGACATTCTTCGAGAGTGCTTTCGACCAGTACTACGACCTCTATAAGACCGTCCGCGATGCCACAAAGCCGAACTATCCGAACAACGAGTTTGTGAAACATGTCGACCAGAAGGTCAGTTCGGTTATTGCTATCGGCTCTGAGGCTCCGGATATTGTGTTGCCGGATCCCGAAGGTAAAGACCGCCGCCTGAGCGACCTGCGCGGGAAGGTTGTGCTGATCGATTTCTGGGCCTCGTGGTGTCGCCCCTGCCGTGCGGAAAATCCCAATGTGGTACGCCTGTACCATACCTACAAGGATAAAGGATTCGAGATATTCAGTGTCTCGCTCGACAATAAACGCGATGCGTGGCTCAATGCAATCCAGGCCGACGGGCTTGTATGGCCAAATCACGTCAGCGACCTCAGGGGGTGGAGTTCAGCCGGCGGTCGCCTCTATGGTATCATGTCGATACCGGCCACGGTTCTTGTTGACAGAGAAGGCCGTGTATTGGCACGCAATTTGCGGGGCCAGCAATTGGAACAGAAACTAAAGGAAATATTTGCACAATGATAACTACCACACAGATAGAAATGGCCCTCGGCCATGTGAACGACCCGGATCTCGGACGCAGTCTCACCGAACTGGGTATGATCGAGAATATAAAAGTTGACGGCAAGAAAGTGTCGTTCGACCTGGTGCTCACCACCCCCGCTTGTCCGATGAAGAAGAAGATGAGCGACGACTGCATTGCAGCCATCCACGAGCTGGTTGATCGCGAGGCGGAGGTGGAAATCAACCTCACGTCGAAACCGCAACCTGACCCCAAGGAAGAGTTCAAAGAGGTGTTCAAGAATATCCACAACACCATTGTTGTCGCCTCTGGCAAAGGCGGAGTGGGGAAGAGCACGGTGGCTGTAAACCTGGCCATTTCGCTTGCAAAGACCGGGGCAAAGGTGGGTTTGGTCGATGCCGATATCTATGGTCCGTCGATACCCATTATGCTCGGTGTCCACGACGAGGAGGTCTACGGACACAGGGTGGGAGAGAAGACCTATATGCTTCCCATCGAGCGTTACGGAATCAAACTGATGTCGGTGGGCTTCTTTGTTGATGCCGACAAGGCTCTTGCATGGCGCGGTCCGATGGCCAGCGGCGCCCTGAAGCAGATTGTGGGTGAAACTTGGTGGGACGAGATCGACTATCTGGTGGTCGACATGCCTCCGGGAACGGGCGATATACAGCTCACACTGGCTCAGACGATGCCTGTTACCGGCGCCATCATCGTTAGCACCCCCCAGCAGGTGGCATTGGCCGATGTGGTCCGCGGTGTGGAACTGTTCCGCAACGAGGGGGTGAACATACCGGTGCTCGGTTTTGTCGAGAATATGGCCTATTTTACTCCTGCAGAATTGCCTGAGAACAAATACTACATTTTCGGACACGGTGGTTGCCGCAGGCTGGCCGAAGAGATGAATATCCCGCTGCTGGGAGAGATCCCGCTGGTGCAGAGCATTGCCGAAAGCGGCGATTCTGGCAAACCCGCAGCACTCTTCACCCCCGACAAAGTGCAGGATCCGGTGCGCGATGCGTTCGACGAACTGGCCCGCAACACTATTGCCGAGATTTGCAAACTTAAAGTTAAATGAATATGACCGAACAAGAGAAACCAGCCGTTGAGGCAAAAGTGAAGAACGCACTGGCTCAGATACGCCCCTACCTGCAGCAGGATGGTGGTGATGTGGAGTATGTCGATATGACTGCCGAGGGCGTCGTTATCGTGCGACTGAAAGGCCATTGTGGATCCTGTCCACACGCTATGCAGACCCTCAAGCAGGGTATCGAACAGGCCATAAAGAAGGTTATCCCCGAAGTGAAGTCAGTAGAGAGAATATGATCTATACGAAAACAGGCGATGGCGGCACCACGTCGCTCGTGGGTGGCAGCCGCGTGGCTAAAGACGACAAACGTGTCGAAGCCTATGGTACTGTCGACGAGCTCAACTCGCACATCGGTCTGCTGGCCGAGATGATGCGCTCGCGGCAGGGTGGCTATTACGACGAACTCAAAGCCATACAGAACAACCTTTTCACCATCCAGACGCTGCTTGCCACCGAAGATGCCGAAATATACGGCCGCTTGCCGCAACTCCAGATTGAGGAGGTAGAGATTCTCGAGCGTCAGATCGACACTATCACCGACCTGCTGCCCAAACTCCACAACTTTGTGATTGCGGGCGGCAATATGACCGGTGCACAATGTCATGTGTGCCGCACAGTGTGTCGTCGTGCAGAAAGGTGCGTTGTTGCTCTGAATCACGAAGTTAAAGTGGATGAGGTGATACTTCGTTATCTGAACCGCCTTTCGGACTACCTTTTCGTGCTCGCCAGACATGCTGTAGTGTCTGATGGAAAGGTTGAAGATTTGTATATCAGCTGATTGTAAAAAATATTTTATAGTATCCGAAAAAGATGTACTTTTGCAAAAATTTTTGAGGAAAAGAGTATGTATTGGACACTTGAATTAGCATCAAAACTGGAGGATGCTCCGTGGCCCGCGACCAAAGACGAACTGATTGACTATGCGCAACGTACCGGAGCTCCTATGGAAGTTATCGAGAACCTTCAGGAGATTGAGGACGAGGGTGATCAGTATGAGAGCATAGAGGATATTTGGCCCGATTATCCCACTAAGGAAGACTTTTTCTTTGAAGAAGACGAATACTAGGCGTATAAGCATCATCGGTTCGGGCAATGTGGCCACCCACATTGCCCTTGCTGTGTATTCTGCAGGCCATACCGTCTGCCAGATTCTTTCACGAGAATACGACCACGCCCAGAGGCTCGCTTCTCTGGTCGGTGCACAGCCGGTCAACAGGAACGACCTTCTGCGTGCCGATGCCGATATCTATATCTTGGCTGTGGGCGACGATGCACTCTATGATCTCGCGCTCGACCTTTCATTGCCCGCGTCGATTGTGATCCACACATCTGGAGCCACTCCTTCGGAGGTTCTCAAGCCGATAAGCCGCAAATACGGCGTTATGTGGTCGCCGCAAACGTTCGTACGCGACATTGCTATGGACTATCGTCACCTGCCTATATGCATCGAGGGTTGTAACGAGAGCGTTGCAGACGAAATCGGTGAGCTTGCAGTATCGTTCAGCGACTCTGTATACAGGCTCGACTATGAGCAACGCCGCTGGGCTCATCTTGCAGCGGTGATGGTCAGCAATTTCGGTAATGCAGTGAATTCGCTTGCGCAGCAGACGATGCAGAAGCACGGGCTGGATTTCAGCATGCTTCGCCCTTTGGCAGAACAGACCCTTGGCAAGTGGGATTATGGCGATTTGCGCGCCCAGCAGACGGGCCCCGCTGTCAGGCACGACGAGAAGACCCTCAATGCGCAGCGCCGGTTGCTGCTCGACGACCCCAAGTTGCTTGAACTATACAATCTCATGACGGATATAATCCAGTCGAGGTGAATCATACCAAACCTTACTGCCGCGATGTTTGTCGATACCCATTGCCATCTTTACGACGAAGCTTTTGACGCCGACCGTACCGCCGCCGTGCAGCGTGCAACAGAGGCTGGGGTAGAGCTGCTGCTCCTGCCGGATATCGACAGGGGCAGCACTTTGGCGCTAGACGCCCTGTATGAGGATAATCCCCGCTGTTTCCGCCGTATGGCCGGTCTGCATCCAACATCAGTGAAGGAGGACTTCGAGGACGAGCTTACACATGTGCGGCAGCGTCTGTTCTCCGATGGTGCCGACTTCGTGGCTGTGGGCGAGATTGGAATGGATCTCTATTGGGACCGCACCTTCGAATCCGAGCAGTACGAAGCGCTCCGCCGCCAGATGCTCTGGGCCGAAGAACTCTCCCTCCCAGTGGCCCTGCATATCCGCAAGGCGCACAACGAGGTATTTGGTCTGCTGCGCGATATGAACCGTAACAGTTACCGAGGGGTGATGCATTGCTTCGGGGGCAGTGTGCAGGAAGCCCACCGGGCAGTCGGGATGGGCTTTTATCTGGGTATCGGTGGTGTTGTAACATTCAAGAACTCTACAATGGCCGAAGTGGTGAGGGAAATCCCTCTGGACAGGCTGCTTCTTGAGACAGACGCCCCATATCTGAGTCCCGTTCCGTACCGCGGGCAGCGCAACGAGAGCGCCTATATACCCCTTATCGCCCAACGGATTGCAGAATTGAAGGAGATTCCCCTACAGCTGGTCGCCGAGCAGACAACGGCAAATGCCAGGATGCTATTTGGGCTATAGAAAATCTTTTTTGCAGTATTAAGATTTTTTAGTATTTTTGTAGGCTGAATGCAAAGCATACAAATAATACAAAAATAACGTAAAATATTGTAATTATGTACACTAAATTTCAACAGCATCTGCAGAAAGAGCTGGCCGACATCGAAGCCGCCGGTCTCTACAAACATGAACGCATAATCGAGAGCCCCCAGGGTGCCGAAATCATGGTGAAGGGCAAGAAGTGCCTCAACTTCTGCGCCAACAACTACCTCGGTCTGGCCGACAATCCCGAGCTTATAGAGGCTGCAAAGAAGGGTATGGATGCCCGTGGCTACGGTATGGCTTCGGT
>ONYC01000179.1 GCA_900321975.1 uncultured Bacteroidales bacterium | reverse complement strand
TGCGGAGCATTGGAAATTCGGCTATGGAGTAGAGTACAGGCTCGTCAAAGGCGATTGCCTTGTTGGCCTCGGTGCGGTGGCTGTTCCAGAAGTTGACGGCGGCACGGCGGCTGACATCAGGCAACATGGTTTGTGTCATGCAGCTGAGGCTGAAAATAATAAGCGTTATTACGCTGGTTATAATGCGTTTCATCGATTATGTTGATTATTTTTTGTAATTCTTGAGACCTTCGTTGAGCCAGTTGATGAATTTCTGCACGTCGCGGTCATACTTGTAGTTTTCGGCGGTAAGCACCTTGCCGTCGGCATCCACAATCACGTAATATGGTTGTGCGTTCATGTTGAATTCCGTCTTTTGGTAGTTGAGGTTCTTGCGTCCGAGTGTTTTGAGCACATGGCCTTTGTCGTCGGTAATCCATTCGCTCTCGGGAAGTTCGATGGTGTTCTCGTCGGCATAGAGCGACACCATGACGAACTCGTCGTTCAGTAGGCGCTTCACCTCGGAGTCGGTCCACACGTAATGCTCCATCTCGCGGCAGTTGGCGCATGTCTTGCCCGTGAAGTCTATGAATACGGGTTTGTCCTGCTGGCGTGCGTAAGCTTTTGCTTCGTCAAGGTCGAAGAAAGCCTCGAAGCCCAGTGGCACATGCAGTTTGTCGGCATATTTGCGGTCGGCCGGCAGTTTGCCGATATGGATGGTTGCGGCATTTGGGGTATGAGCCTGTTCGGATACCAGACGTTCGATATCAAACTCCTGGCTCGACTGAGGGGGCAGGAATCCGCTGAGGCCTTTCAAAGGAGCACCCCAGAGACCGGGAATCATCCACACCACAAAGGCTAGGTCGGCGATTGCCAGGAAGAGGCGCAGGGTGCCGATTTCCTTGACTTCGTCGTCGCCTTTGAATCGTAGTTTGCCAAGAAGGTAGAATCCCAGCATGCCGAAGATGACAATCCACAGGGCCAGATAGATATCACGAGGCAGAAGCCCCCAGTTGCAATAGAGGTCGGCCATCTGCAGGAATTTCAATCCGAAGGCCAACTCAAGGAATGCAAAACTTACCTTCACGGTGTTCAGCCACGAGCCGCTCTTCATATTCTTGAGTGCCTGTGGGAACATGGCCAGCAGGGTGAAGGGTGCTGCGAAGCCGATGCCGAAGCCCAGCATGGTGACGAGGCTCACCCAGCGGTCGGTGCTCGAGGTGGTGAGCCCCACCAGAGCGGCGCCGAGGATGGGACCGGTGCAGCTGAACGAGACAAGCACGGTGGTCAATGCGATAAAGAAGGGGGCGAGGAATCCGCCCTTGTCGGCCTGCTCATCACTCGAGTTGATCCATTTCTCGGGCATCTTGATTTCAAAGAGGCCGAAGAAGCTCAGCGCGAATACGAAGAAGATGATGAAGAACAGCAGGTTGGGTATCCAGTGGGTTCCGATGAAATAAAGTGCCTCAGGGCCGAAGATGAGGGCCAGAATGGCTCCCAATACGGCGAAGATGAATACAATCGAGAAGCCGAAGAACCATGCCTGTCGGCGGTTCTTGCGCTTGTTGTCGCTGCCGTGCATGAAGAAGTTGACGGTCATCGGTATCATCGGGAAGACACAGGGGGTGAACATCGTCAGGATGCCGCCGCCGATGGCCAGCAGGAATATGACAAGTAGATTCTGACCTTTCTCCTCATCTTGTGGGGCGGTGGCCTCTGTATCGTCTACGGAGGAATCGGTTATCTCATCAATCTCTGCTACGGTATCGGTATCTGTAGTATCTTCAGGGTTGGCAACCGCTGCCACCTGTGTGTCGGCACCGCAGACGGTGAACGAGAAGTCGTGATCCTCAGGTGCGATGCAGCTGCCGTCGTTGCAGAGCTGGTAACTGACGGTACCCTTTACCACGAAATCTTTATACGATAGTCTTTTGATCTTCTGCCTGAAGGTTACGGTACCGCTGAACGACTTGACCACGCAGTTGAAGATGTTGTCCATCTCCTCGACAGGCTTGGGCTCGACGACTTTTCCCATCCGCTGGTAGTCTTCGCTCTCCTTGAAATTGAATTCGAGGGCAATCGGCCCCATGGGATCGGTGTATTGGGAATAGAGGTGCCATCCGGCGTCAAGTTTGGCGGTGAACACAAGTTCTGATTCTGTGGCCGAAATATCCTTGACGGAGTAGCTCCATTTGATGGGGTCGAGCTGCTGTGCCCACAATGCGGTGGACATCAGGATGGCAAACAGGATTGTGGCAATCTTTTTCATTGCTGATTATTTGAGGTTGAATTTTATTTTCTTCTCTCCGCGTGCTGTTCTCACACCGACGGTGTACATGCCCTTGGCCATGTTGCGGATGTTGATTTTCTGTCCGTTCTTATAGCTGGGGATTGTTTTCACCACCTTGCCGTCCTTGTTGGTGAAGGTGACCACTGCGGTTGGGCTTGAGATGGTGATGGTGACATATCCCTCCTCGAGGTGAGGGTTGATGCGTACATTTTCGTTGCCGGCTTCTGCGGGCTCGGGTGTGTTGTTGTGCCTGGCTGTAGGTTGCTGCGGGGTGGGGGATGCCGAGGCCGCTTTCTCGGGCATACGGAAGCCGCTGAGTTTGGCTAGGCCGCGGGCATCGTTGCCGAACCAATGGTTGCCGCGGGCATCGCTGCGCACTTTATAGATGTTGCCGGTAGGCAGCGGGCTGTTCTTCGAGGTGAACACAGCCCAGCGGTCGACACCGTCGAACACGGCGGCGCCGTTCGAGGTGGCAATCCACAGCAGGCCGTCCTCGTCGATATCTATGTCGTTGATCTGGTTGGCCGGCAGCGGGCTGTTCTGGGTGTTCCACACCTGCCAGTTCTCGCCGTCGAAACTGGCCAGGCCATTGAGGGTGCCGAACCATTTGACATTGTTCTTGTCGATGGCGATGGCGGGGACGATATCGTCGGGCAGACCGCTGTCGTGCGATGTGTAGGAGGTCCAGCGGCGGTCGTTGAACACGCTTACACCGGCATTGGTGGTGATCCATTTGCGGTTGGCGCGGTCGACGGCTATGTCGAGGATGAAGTCGCTCACAAGGTCGCAATCCTCGGGGGTGTATTTCTCCCACATAGAGCCGTCGTAGCTCACTATGCCGCCTAGCGTCACGCCAATCCATACTACGCCGTCCTGGTCTTTGACTATCTCCTTGACGAACTTCATCTTCAGCCTTCTTGTCTCGGCATTGTGTTCGGTCCAATGGGTGCCGTCGAACTCGATAACACCGTAATCGTCGGTACCGATCCACACCACACCGCGCTCGTCCATCATCAAGCAGTTGATAGACTGGTCTTTGAGTTTCTCGTTGAACATCGAGTAGTCGAGCCACGAGCCGCCGCTCAGGCGGCTGAGGCCCTGATAGGTGCCTACCCATACCCCTTTCTGGTCGGGGGCAATGGCGGCGATGTTGTTGCCGCCGATATCCGATGTGCGGGTGTCGTAGATGGTCCATGCGCCGTTCTGTTGCGCATTGGAGGCCAGAGGCGCGAGCGCCAACAGGGCTGTGGCAAGTATATGTCTGTAATTTATCATGGTCTTACCAAATCAGGTTTTATGTTTTTCTTTCTTTGCTGCTGGGAAAAGTATGTTGTTGAGGATGAGCCGGTATCCGGGCGAATTGGGATAGAGCGAAAGGTCGGTGGGCGGATCGCCTACGAAGTGGCGGTAGTCTTCGGGGTCGTGCCCGCCGAGGAATGTCCAGGTCCCTTTGCCATATTCGCCATGAAGGTAGCGCACCTCGCCCAGCTCTTTGTTCTCGGCCAGGATCACGCATCCGCTTTTCACCGTCTCGCGGCGGAAGGCGGTCGTCTGCCCCATGAAACCATGCACCACGCGGCTGTGGTTCTGTGTGAGCATGGTGGGTATCCAGTCCCATTTGGCCGAGAAGTCGAAGAGCACGAAGAAGTCGGTCTTCTCGTTCACCAGCCTTGTCCGGCTGCGGTCGTCGATGTCGATGGTCGATATTTCGTATTCGCTGGGATTCGTGCTGATGCGGAAGTCTTTGAAAGCGAAGCAGCGGTTGAAGTCCAAAGCCTCCTGTGCATTGGGCTGCATGGGGTCGCCGTCGAACATCTCGGCGCAGATGTCCACCCCTTCGGCGGCAAGGGCCACGTCGTAGCTGTCGGGAGCCGAGCACATAGCGAAGAGGAATCCGCCGCCGCTCACAAAGTCGCGTATTTTCTTGGCAACGGCCAGCTTCAGAAGGCTCACCTTGCTGAAGCCCAGCTTGGCAGCCATAGCCTCCTGCTGGCGAACATCCTCGATATACCATTGCTGGCTGCGGTAGTTTGCCCAGAATTTGCCGAACTGGCCGGTGAAGTCTTCGTGGTGCAGGTGCAGCCAGTCGTAGGTGGGGAGCACTCCGGCCATAACCTCTTCGTCGTACACCACGTCGTAGGGTATCTCGGCGTAGGTGAGCACCAGTGTGACGGCGTCGTCCCACGGCAGTTTGTTCTTTGGCGAATAGACCGCTATCTTCGGGGCTTTCTGCAGCCTCACGGCGTCCATGTTCACAGCCGGGTCGGCGATATGGCTGAGTATGGCCGAACTCTGCCCGTCGGCAATCACCTCGCATGTAACGCCGCGCAGTCTGCATTCGCGCTCCAGCCCTTCGGCATATTTGGTCATGAACGAGCCGCCCCGGTAGTTGAGCAGCCACGTGACCTCGGCCTCGCGCTCCAGCGCCCAGTAGGCCACGCCGTAGGCTTTCAGGTGGTTCTGCTGCACTTCGTCCATCGGGATAACGATATATGTCGCCTGCGCCTGCGCGTATAAAAAAATAAAAAGTGAAAAATGGAGAACAAGAAGGACGCTCCGCCTGGTGTAGCGGAGGCCGTCGGGATTGCCCAATCTTCCTGTTATCAGCTTCTTGCTTTTCATTTTATCTGTGCGGATAGGGGGGCTCGAACCCCCACTCCTCTCGGAACAAGATCCTAAGTCTTGCGCGGCTACCAATTACGCCATATCCGCTGTCTCAAACCGAATCATCCGAATGAATCATTTCGGTTTATTGGGTTGGAAATGTAGAACTCTCGCTTTGTCCGCTCTGAGCAAAACGGGTGCAAAGATACGCACTTTTTTTCAATCCAAGCAAAACAATATGCTTTTTTTAGAAAAAATAACAAAGGCCATCGTCGCGACGATGACCTTTGCTGCTTGTCTATCGTTCTGGATACTAGCGATTATAGGACTGTAATATCGCTCTCGGCGAGGCCGGCCAAAGTCAGGGCCTCGTCATAGCTGAGCTTTTCGATTGCTTTCGCATTGATGACATGCGAAGGAATCACAATTGCGCGTATGGTGGGGGTCATGGCCTCTTGAGTGAAGGTCTGGTAAAGTGAGCGGCCCCACGCGAAGTCGATCATGCCGTCGTCGGTACGCAGATAGTTGAGGGTGTTGTTACCGTAGCAGAACGGCATCTGCATCCATTCGCCGTCCCACGACATGTAAAGCAAAAGGGCATCAGATCTTCTCAGCTTTCCGCTGAGGCCGGTGTAGCGAACCTCGCTGAAATATGCGTCGGTAACGGCAGGGAAGGTGACGGTGAACTGATAGAGTTTGGTCTGCTCCATATTGTCGAGCTGCTGCTGTAATGCGTTGAGCTGTTCGACGGTGGCATAACCGCTCAGGTCGGGTTCTTTGGCACAGCCGGTGAGCGAGAGTGTTGCAACGGCAACGATGGCGATAGTCAATAATGCTTTTTTCATGATTCTTTTACCCTTGTTCGTGTCGGGCGCAACTTCTAGGTTGTTAATATAGGTTGTCAGCATTTGATTTTCTGGCGAATTCGAACAATGCCTCGGGCAGGTGGCAGTAGCCGTCAGGGTGCTTCTCCAGGTAGTCCTGGTGGTACTCCGATGCCGGATGGAAGACCTTCAAGGGCTCCACTTCGACGGCCAGCGGGCTGCTGTAGCCGTGCTGCACGTTGCGGTAGACTTCCATAATCGTCGGGTAGTCGGCCTGGTCGATATAGTAGATGCCTGTGCGGTAGCGTGTTCCGCTGTCCTCGCCCTGCTGGTTCACCGACGTGGGGTCGATGCTCATGAAATAGAGTTCCAGCAACTTGCGCAGCGGAAGCCGCTCGGGATCGTATTCCACCATCACCGTCTCGGCGTAGCCCGTCTGGTCGGTGTAGACCTCCTCGTAGGTGGGGTTCTTTTCCGGGTCGTCGCCATTGGCGAACCCTGTGGTGGTGTTTACAATGCCGCGAATCTGCTTCAGGTAGTGCTGCGCCCCCCAGAAGCATCCGGCGGCCAGGTATATCGTCTTCGTCATAACAAATGCAATAACGCTGCAATTCCCATTTTATTGTGCGACAAACCTTCTCGATTTATAACATATGTGCTTCTAAGCATCCGGCAAAAAAATGGTCTTGGTGGTTTGTGCAGGTGCAGTTTCTGGCGGAGCCGTCCGTTTCCGTCTTGATACTCGGAATGATTGTGCGTTGATGGAATTTTAACATTCCGGGTTAGAATTTAACTATTATTTGACATTTGAGGGCAATAACGACGTTTTTGGCGGTTTCGCAACTGCCTGATTCTACGTATCAACTACCTATCCTCTACCTATCAACTACCACCGTTCTTCGATCGTTCTTCGATTGTTCTTCGATTGTTCTTCGATCGTTCTTCGATTCGAATCGAAGAACGATCGAAGAACGATCGAAGATGTATCGAAAAACGATAGGCGGTGAGATGTTAAAAACAGGTATTTGTCTTCTTTTTGAAGCGGGCTTATTTGTTTTTTCGAATGTTGATAATCGTGAACCGGCGGCGCTTGAAAATAAATGAAACCAACGTCCGCATTCGGCACCGGCGGAATTGTTTTTGTATATTTGTGTGTGATTTTTGAAACTTTTTTGTAATTTAATCGTTTTAGTTGTATATTTGCATTTCAAATCCGAGTCGGTCGGATTGGTAAAAATATTGTAAACTAACTAAATCGGTTGTTATGAAAAACAAGTATTATGACTTAATCGACCAGACGTTCGATTTTCCGCAGGATGAATTCCGCACCGAGGACGGAGAGCTCTACTTTCATGATATTCCGCTGATGGAGATTATCAAGCAATATGGTACTCCGTTGAAAATTACATATTTGCCGAAGATAAGTTCGCAGATCCAGCGCGCCAAGCGTCTGTTCAATGTGGCTATCGCAAAGACCGACTACAAGGGTACTTACAATTATTGCTACTGCACCAAGAGCAGTCACTTTGCGTTCGTGCTAGAGGAGGCACTGAAGAATGATATCAACCTCGAGACATCGTCGGCTTTCGATATCAATCTGATTCAGGAACTGCATGCCCAGGGGCTGATCGACAAGGATAAAGTGATTGTGTGCAATGGTTTTAAGAAAGACCAGTATATCGAAAATATCGTTGATATATTCAACGAAGGGTTCCATAATGTGATACCCGTTCTCGACAACAAGAACGAGTTCCGCACGCTCGACAGCACTCTCGAAGAGGCTAAAGAACCGATGTATCTCGGTATCCGGATTGCCTCTGAGGAGGAACCTAAGTTCGATTTCTACACTTCGCGATTGGGAATCCGATATAATGATATTGTGAGTTTCTACGAAGAGCAGGTGAAGTCGAATCCGAAGTTCCGCTTCAAGATGCTTCATTTCTTTATCAATACGGGTATCCGCGACACGGCCTACTACTGGAACGAATTGGCAAAGTGCGTGAATGTGTATTGCGACCTGAAGCGCGTCTGCCCCGAGTTGGATTCGCTGAATATCGGCGGAGGCTTCCCGAGCAAAGTGAGTCTTGCAGCCAACTACGACTATGAATATATGGCCGAGGAGATTCTTGCCCAGATAAAGAACATCTGCACCCAACGCGGTGTCGACGAGCCGGACATCTTCACCGAGTTCGGAAGCTTCACGGTGGGCGAAAGTGGCGCCACACTCTATAGCATCCTCGACCAGAAGCAGCAGAACGACCGCGAGTTGTGGTATATGATCGACTCGAGTTTCATCACCACCCTTCCCGACACATGGGGTATCAACCAGCGTTTCATCATGCTCCCGATCAACCATTGGGACAGCGAGTACCAGCGGGTGTTCCTTGGTGGATTGACCTGTGACAGTGAGGATTACTACAACGCCGATTCCCATGCCAACGCCATCTTCCTGCCCAAGTTGCAGAAGGACGATCCTCTTTATATCGGATTCTTCCACACAGGTGCCTACCAGGAGAGCATCGGTGGTTACGGTGGTATCCAGCACTGCCTGATTCCCGCTCCCAAGCATGTGATTATCGACAAAGATGCCGACGGCGAATACACCACTAAACTCTTCGCCAAGGAGCAGAGCTACAAGTCGATGCTGAAGATTCTTGGTTATTAAGACATAGTGGTTAAGGGTTATTTTATATATAAAAAGAAGCCCCGCGTCCATCCGGACGCGGGGCTTCTTTTTATGATGCAGGAGGTTTACCTGACGATGAGTTTCTTGGTTGCGATACCGTGCTCGGTGGCAATGCGGAGAATATAGATGCCGTTGGCGAGGCCTTGCAGGTCGATGGTGGTGTTGTCGCCTTGAGCGGCGATGGTGCGAACTGTCTGACCCAGGCTGTTGGTGATGCTGATGCTCTGCATACCCTTGCAAGCCACCTGGCAGCTGCCGATGGCAGGGTTGGGCCATATTTCGGCATTGACCATATTGGCATCGGCGATGCCGAGGTTGTTGAAGCGGTAGTGGTAGGGTTTGTGTCCCTGGACGGTAACGGAAAGCATCATCGACGAATGGTCGGCAGGTACCGAGAGGGTGGCGTTGCCGCTGGCGTCGGCGAAGGTGGCGGCCACTACATTCATCTCGTTGTCGGGGTCGACCACAGCCACATAGGCGCCGCGTATGGTTCCGATATAGATGGCGGAGCCGGCATCGTTGATCACAACGTAAGGATCCTCGGCTCGGCCGAGCCAAGGCATGAGGGTCGGGTCGCCCATAAGATGGTAAATTTCCCAATAGTACTGAGTGAAGCTGCTGCCGGAACTCTGCACGGCCATATTGCCGTAGAACATCATCTTGGCGGCGGTGTTGGCGGTGGTATTTAGGGCTTCGTTGTGGGTGTGGAAGAGGCGGTCGTAGGCGCCGAGGTTGTTGGAGTTATAGGTCGGGGTCATTGTGCCGCTGATATTGTTGCGCAGGCCGACGGCCCAGTAGAAGTCCTCGCTCCAGTAGGTGTAGTTAGAGCCGCCGATATAGCCGATGGCACCGGCATTGCTGCCTTTGCGAAGAAGGGCTTCGCCGAGGCAGGTCCCTTTGTCGAACTTGTTCGAGAGGCAGCAGTTGCCAATCATAAACGAAGGCATGCCGTTGTTGGACATCGAGTTGGCGTGGCTCACGTTGAATTCCGGAATCGACCATTCGTTCCAGTCGCCGTGGGCACTGTAGTTGATCCATCCAGCACCGTCGTTGTAGTAGTTGCGCAGGGTGTTGGCGGTCGAGGATGAGCGGCAGCTTCCGGTAACGGGGATGTTGTTGGGGGTGAAACTTGTGCGGTTTTTATAATAGGTAACGGAATCGTAGCCGTTGGCGTGGTTTACGTAGAACGAGGCGATATAATCCATTGCGGGGTCGGCATAGGTATAGGCGTTGTCGTTGGTGTTGTTGCCCCACGATTGGTCGACGCCGGCGATGAGAGCAGCGCGGGCCAGATAGCTGTCGTCGGAGAACTGGTAGCGCTCGTAGTAGAGGGTTTTGTGGAGGATATTGTTGAGGGTGGAAACATCGGTGGCGGAGATGCGGCCGTAGTAACAGTCGGGGATCTTGTCGCCGCTCGACCATGTGCTGTAGTAGAGGTCGGTGTAGTGGTCGTTATAGATATAGCTGCTACCGGATATCTTGCTGGCATGGACCGGTACCTGGGCCACATCGCCGATGATAAGAAGATAGGCGGGGGCGGGGTTGGACTCGGAGGCATTGGTGTAGAGATCGGTAAGCATCGAAGCGATGGCGGCGGTGGAGAGAATGCCAATTTCGTCGATATAGTAGACATCTACACGGAGACCCTGCTGTCGCTTCCACGAGAGGAATTCGTCCAGCTTGTTGCATTTCAGCGAGCTGTGGGTCAGCACGGCCATACGCACCGGAGTGGCGTTGGAGACATATTTGGGCGAGAGGAGGTTGTTGAGTATGGTACCGATGCTGTAGGCTGGAGTGTAGTAGCGCCTGAAGAGGTCGATGGTCGCAGCTTCGTCGGAGCCCTCATAATAGACAGTGATGTCTGCGCTTCGGCATATGACGGCCTTGCCTTGTACGGGGTTCACCTTGACGGGCGAGAATACCAGACGTGCGATATTACGGTCGCGGGCAACGCCGATATACTCCACCTCGGCCAGTTCACTGCCGACGAATCCATCGGTAGAGTAAACGCTGTTGTCTATGACAAGGCTGTGTTTCCTGGTGTCGCTCTTGCAGATGCTTGGCTGCATGGGCATCACTGGCAGTGTGAGGCTCACGGTGTCGAAGATTGCATTCTCGATTTTGACGGTAAAACCTTTACATACGGGGACCTCGATGATGGAACCGAGCTGGGGTAGGGCAGGGGCTCCGATCTCGCCGCCGGATAGATAGTCGCCGATGTTGAGCGTGCAATAGGTGCCGCCGTCGACCATGGCCTTGTTGATTGTAAAGTCCTCGGTTTGGTAGTGTACACGAAGACGTGAGAAATTGTCTTCGTCGACACGTTGTGCAAAGACGTTGGTTGTTGCCAATGCAAGTATGGCAAAAATGATTTGTGTCTTTTTCATTTTATATTGAACATTTTTTCGATTTCGATATTTGGTGCGGTAATGGTTATTGGAAGGTGGGTGACCGGATGCTCAAAGCTGACTGTGTGTGCGTGGAGAGTGATGCTACCATCGGGGTTGCTGCGAGGTGCACCATATTTGAGGTCGCCCTTGATAGGACATCCGATGTTGGCCAGCTGGCAGCGGATCTGATGGTGCCGGCCGGTATGCAGATTTATGTCGAGCAGGTGGTATCCGCCATCGCTGACAGCAACTGTATGATATTCGAGGCGGGCCAGTTTGGCATTGGGGCGCCCGGAGGAGACTACATAGCTTTTGTTGCGTTCCTCGATCTTGATGAGCCAATTCTCAAGCACGTCGGCTTCCTTGGGCGGGGCGTTGCGGACAACGGCCCAGTAGTGCTTCTCGAAATCGCGGGTGCGCACCTTCTCAACCATACGACTCAGTGCTTTGGAGGTTTTCGCAAGCAGCACAACCCCACTTACCGGACGGTCGAGGCGATGGATGACACCGCAGTAGACCTGGCCGGGCTTGTTGTCGCGGACCTTGATGTACTCTTTGACGAGGTCGGCCAGGCAGGGGTCGCCTGTCTTGTCGCCCTGCGTTATCTGGCCAGGCAATTTGTTGATGGCCAGCAGGTGGTTGTCCTCGTAGAGTATTTGGTCGGCGATGGTCATACGTGGACGATAAGGGCAAGATAAACAAATACGAAGGGAGTGGCGATGAGAAGGCTGTCGAACCGGTCGAGGAAGCCTCCATGGCCGGGCATTATCTTGCCGCTGTCCTTCATGCCGACAGAGCGCTTGAGCATGCTTTCGACCAAGTCGCCCAGAGTGTCGATTACGCTGCAGATAAGACCGAGCACCAGCCAATGATACCACGCGATATCGGAATTGAACAGCGGACCGACGAATATGGCTGTGGCCAGGGTGAAAAGCACACCTATAGCAGTGCCTTCCCATGTCTTTCCCGGGGAATGGCGCTCCCACATCTTGTGCTTGCCAAGCAGCGAACCGCCCATATATGCGCCGTTGTCGTTCATCCAGACCATAATAAGCACCATCACCAAGACATTGTAACTCACGTGCAGCAGTGGCATCAATCCAAGGGGGATGGCGGCATAAAGCATAGGAACCATGGTGTATGCCGCATCGCGGAAGGGTTGCTCGCTATGGTTCCATAGTTGGATAATCGCGGCGAGGCCGAAAGCGGCGGGGAGAAGGGTCATGGCTATGCCGAACATGGCGTAGCCAATATTGCTGCTGAAGGCAGAAATACCAGTCAGCGAAAGCAGGGCTATCACGGTATAGGCATAGCCCAATGGACGGCAAGGGGTGGCTCCCTGCTTGCCGACAATACGGAAAAATTCGAAAGTGCAGCCACAGGCTACAAAAAGAAGGAAGGCGGTGAAGATAATACCGCCGAGTAAGCGGTTCTTCAGCAGGTCGCCGCTGTAGATGCATCCGATGAACAGGGCTACATAGACCACTGCGCTTGCAGCGCGTACCCAGAAGTTTTTCATAGTTCTTCGAAATCTTTGTTGGTGTCTTCTGTGTTCTCAGGTTCGTCGTTGTCGTCGACGTTCTCGGTAGGTTCGGGGTTTGTGGCTTCCCAAGGGCGTGGACCATAGATGCGCTCCAGATCTTCGCGGAAGAGCACTTCCTTGTCGTAGAGCTGTGTGGCAAGTTGGTCAAGTTGCTCACGATGGCTCAGTAATAACTCTTTGGCTTTGGCGTAAGCTTCCTCGACCATACGTTTCACCTCGCGGTCGATGGTCTCGGCTGTCTTTTCGCTGAAAGGTTTGGTGAGTCCCCATTCGCTTTGGCCAGTGGAGTCGTAGAAGCTGATGTTGCCCACTTCGGGACTCATTCCGTAGTAGGTTACAAGGGCCTGAGCCATCTTTGTGGCGCGTTCGATATCGTTCAGGGCACCTGTGCTTATCTTTCCATATACAATCTCCTCAGAGGCGCGGCCGGCCATAAGGCTTGTCATCTCGTCGAACATTTGTTCGTAGGTGGTGATCTGTCGCTCTTCGGGAAGATACCATGCAGCACCAAGTGCTTTGCCTCGTGGTACGATGGTCACTTTGACCAGCGGGTTGGCCCAGCGCAGTAGCCAGCTGACCGAGGCGTGGCCGGATTCATGGTAGGCAATGGTATGTTTCTCCTGGTCAGTAAGCACTTTTGAACGTTTCTCCAAGCCACCGACAATGCGGTCGACAGCATCGAGGAAGTCCTGCTTGTCAATCTGTTTCTTGTTCTTGCGGGCGGCGCAGAGGGCAGCCTCGTTGCAGACGTTGGCGATGTCGGCTCCGCTGAATCCGGGTGTCTGTTTGGCAAGGAAAGCGCGGTCGACGTATTGCTCGTCATTTTTGTCCTTGTTGAGTTTAAGGTTTTTCATGTGGACGGCGAAGATTGCCTTACGCTCTTCGAGGTCGGGCAATTCCACGTAGATTTGTCGGTCGAAGCGGCCGGCACGCAACAGGGCTTTGTCGAGCACGTCGGCTCGGTTGGTGGCAGCCAGCACTATTACATTGGTAGTGGATGAGAAACCGTCCATCTCGGTGAGGAGCTGATTGAGGGTGCTTTCACGTTCGTCGTTGCTGCCAGTGATACCGTTCTTTCCGCGAGCGCGGCCTACGGCATCAATTTCGTCGATAAAAACGATGCAAGGGGCTTTTTTCTTGGCTTCATCAAAGAGACCTCTCACCCTGGAAGCACCAACGCCGACAAACATCTCGACAAAGTCGGAACCGGACATCGAGAAGAAGGGCACACCAGCTTCTCCGGCAACAGCTTTGGCCAGGAGGGTTTTTCCGGTACCCGGGGGGCCTACTAGGAGTACGCCCTTGGGAATCTTGCCGCCGAGATCGGTGTAGCGCTTAGGATTCTTCAGAAAGTCGACAACCTCCATCACTTCCTCTTTGGCGCCTGCAAGCCCTGCTACATCTTTGAATGTTACGTTGTTTTGCTTGGTGGCATCATATTGTTTGGCAGTAGAACGGCCAATTCCGAAAATGCCGCCGAAACCACCACTATTGTCTCCACCACCCATCTGGCGACGGGTAATAAAGCTCATAAGCCAGAAGAAAAGCAGCAACATAAGCAGCGGTCCGAACCAGACAAGGAGTTCACGCAAAGCGTTGCTGCGCTTTTCGATATTGTAACTGATATGTTCTCCTGTACGTTCTTCGACGATGGCAAGCTCCTTGTCGAAGTGTTCGAAGTTGCCGATGTTGTAGGTGTAAAAACCAATAGCACCTTGTCCGCCTGAAAAATTACGGCCGATAATGTCGCGATATGTTGCCGTATCGCGTTTCACGGCCTCACGTTTCATTCGGATTTCGGCAACTTCCTGGTTTATGACAGTTATCGACTCATAGTCGTGCCGCTCAAGTATAGGTTCCAGTCGATCCCAGGTGATGGCCTGCTTTGATGAAGCGTTGCCGCCACTGAAGAAGGATACTGCAAGAGCGACAAGTATGGCGATATAGATGATGTTCATCACCTTTATTCCCTTGGGTTTGCGGTTCCGGTTATTGTTAGGGGGAGGCGTCGGCCTCGATGGTTGTTTCTGCTGTTCAGCCATGATAGTCAGTTATTGTTTGTCGGTCTTGTCGCTGGTTATTGCAACTTCCTCACCGTCGCTCCATAATTCATCCAGTCGGAAGAACGCACGTTTCTCTTTCTGGAAAATGTGTACGACAACATCGAAGTAGTCCATCAGAATCCATTCTGCATTCTGGTAGCCTTCAATCTTGTGTGGATTCAGTCCGGTGGCTTTCTTTACTGTCTCGAACACGGTGTCGCTCAGGGCACTGACGTGCGATGGTACATTACCGGAGGCAATTACAAAATATTCTGCCGGAGCTCCGTGTACTTTGCGAAGGTCCAAGATACGGACGTCGTCGCCTTTTTTCTCATCCAAAGCCTGTGCTGCAAGGCGGGCCAGCACTTCGGATTCTTTATTATTGTTGATTTTAGTCATTCTCAATTATATTTGCACTAAGGTGTCTGATACCGTTACTCTCTGTTATATCAATCCGGACATAATGTTCTGGAAGGAGTTCTTCAATTTTCTCTGTCCATTCTGTGAAGCAGTAGTTCCCGCTGTAGAAGTATTCTTCATAGCCTATATCATAAGCTTCAGCCAGTGATTTCATCCGGTAGAAGTCGAAGTGATATACAGGTTCGTCGTCCCTGTCAGAATACTCGTTAATGATTGCAAACGTAGGGCTGCACACATTATCTTCTACTCCAAGTTCGGCACATAATTCCTTTATCAGTGTGGTTTTGCCAACTCCCATCTTGCCGAAAAAGGCAAAAAAACGCTCGTCGCTGAATGTATTCAGCAGTTGGTGCGCCACTTCGGGTAGTTGCTCGGTGTTATGGAATTCGATATCCACTTTGGTATTTTAATTGTTTTACCTAAGACGGTCGGCTGCACGTACTTTGGCTTCGTCCTTTCGGATGGCACGTTGGGCGAGGAAAAGGAACAGAAGCGACGCAATTGGTGCGTACGAACCTATGCTCCATGATACGGATATGTCGTTCAGGTGCATGTAGTTTTTGACCACATCGGCATATTTGTCCACGGCCCAGAAGAAGACCACAAAGGCGTAGACCAGGTTAATCATAAAACCAACCATTACGATCTTTATCTGGCGCATGCGGTTGTGAAAGAGGAATATGCTGATCAGGGCGATAGCAATAGTTAGGCATGCAAGGGTAATGAGTGGCCATGTACTGAAACCGGAGTCTTTCTGGCTGAATGTTACCACAGGTTCCATATTGGCAATTTCGTTGAGCATCTCCGGGTTGCTTTTGGCGATAAGGTCAAGTTGTGCCTCGGTGGTTTGGTTCAACGCGGGGTCGTTCAATTTGTAACTGGCCAATGGCGAAACAAAGCATAGTGCCATACACAAGATGGCTAACGCGAGCCATAAAGTTTGAATTCTTTGTATCATAATTACTTGTCTAGTTTCAGTTCTCTGATTTTTCTTGTTTTGTCGACGACGGTGGCGTCTTTAATAAACATAAATCCAGGGTTTCCACGCATCATAGTCTCGATGGCTGTAGCGTCCGCAAACAGATGGTCTAAGCCGCTAATGTGGTTCTGGTACAGCCAGGTCTGCACCTCTTCTGGTAAGGCAGAGGTTAGCATAACTATGCGTAACTCGTTCTCTTGTGCCAGAGAGAGGGCGGTGCTTATGTCGCGGGCACCTTTCTCGTCAATCTTGTCCAGATGATGGACTGTAACAATAATCATACCATCTTCGGCAGGCAGCAGCTCCGTGGCGTGGTCGTTGTTCTCAAAATCCATCATGGTGAAGCCGGGAGCCTTGATTTCAAACGGCTCGTCGCTGGTGGAACTGATGATTTCCCATTTGGAGAAGTCCTTATATTCGGCAGGGACCTCGTCCCAGTGGCCGTTGAGGTAGTCTATGGTCTTCTCTTCTCCGGTCTCGTTGTTAACCATCGTCATGTGGTTCAAGGCTTCACGCTCCTCTATCATCACATTGCCTATTTTCCACGGACGGAAGTCGATAACCGGTTCGTGTTTGATGTTGTATATGGAGAAAATAACCATTGCGGCGATTGCGGCAATGAAAATCAATCCGTCGCGTTCGAAGCGACGCTTGCGGCGCAGGTTGCGGGTGAGCACAATCCATACTGTCGGCACGTCGAGTGCAATATTCTTCCAGAATGTCTGCCAGTTGGTGAGCTTGATTGCATCACCGAAGCAACCGCAATCAGTAACCTTGTTCGTGATGGCGTCAATCAGCGTTGTTACTGTGAAGAATAGCATCATTGCGGCCAACCCCCAAGCTGAAAGACGGCGATATGCGTTGGTAATAAGCAGTATGCCAATTACAAATTCGGCACAAATCAGTCCGACGGAGAGGAATCCGGCCAAGGGCAGAGCCCATTCAAATGTTATGCTGCCGATACTCCATGCAGTCATATACTCCTGCACCTTGAATGTGGTTCCCATGGGATCCACGCCTTTGACAAACGACGAGAAGAGGAACACAAGTCCCACCACCCATCGTGCAACAATGTTGAGTGTGTAGTTTGTTTTCGTATCTTTCACCATATGTTTGTTTTTCTTGTTTCTAATTTTCGTTAAGTCTTACAAGGCAGAACAGCGAGTAGTTGATGATATCCATATATCCGCCTTCCACGCCCTCTGATGCAATTGTTTTACCGTCGTTGTCTTCAATTTGTTTGATGCGGCGAATCTTCATAAGGATAAGATCTACCATCGAACTCACGCGCATCTGGCGCCAAGCCTCACCGTAGTCGTGATTCTTGTCGAGCATCAATTCCAACGTGCTGTTCAGGTGCTTGTCGTAAAGTTCGAGAGCTTTCTTGAGTGGTAGCTCCAGCTCATTGTCATTGGTCATCTCTTGCTGGATGAGAGCCATTATGGCATAGTTGACCATTGCAACAAACTCACCCCTCACGTCGTCGCCCACGCGGTTCTCGCCGCTTTCCTGTATGCTGCGTATACGGTTGGCTTTGATAAATATCTGGTCGGTCAACGACGGAAGGCGCATGATGCGCCACGAGGTACCGTAGTCTCTGGTTTTCTTCTCGAACAGAGTCCGGCACGCTGCCGCTTCTCTCTCTATTTCTTCTCTGGTGTTCATTTCGGTCGCTTATTTTAGTCCAACTACAAGGCGTATTTTCTCAATGTCGTTCTCGCGTTTCAGTTTGTTGTCGCTTTCTGCAGCTGTTGTGCCGCGCATCGTTTTGATGAAAGCCTCTTGCATCTCGAGAATATAGTCGCACTGACGGCTATATCGGCGCAGGTCTTCGGTGTTGGTTATCTCGTCCACTCCGTTGTAGGCTTTGCGTATGCGTTGGTATGCTTTGCAGATATTGCGGTAGCGGTTGTCCTTGTCGGTGATGAATTTCTCGTTGGTTTCGATGGTCTGCAGTTTGCGTATTGTATTCAGGCATAGCTGCTGCATCTCGATATGTTGGTTGAGCATGTCGAGGAAACTGCGGCCGCGTTCGACATTGGTGAACTGAGGTCTCAAATCCACTTGGCGTCGAAGCAGGCGGTATCCATTATAGAGTATACGGTCCAATTTGCGGGCTCCGGTAAGGGTGTCCTCGTTGTGGGCAATGATATCTCGCTTCTTTATGACATTGAGATAGCATTGCTGCACATTGCGCACATCTTCCAGTTGCTGCTCGTAGAGCAAGGCTCCTTCAGCATCTCTGAACTGGGGGATGGGCCTCAACGAACCTTCAATGTTGCGGTATGCATCCACTATGTCGTGAAAACGGCTTTGGGCTCCGCGGATAATGCTGTCGCTGCGCGACGAGATGTCTTCCAATGCCGAGTAGTCGTCCAGGTAGATCTGTTGGGCTTCGATGAAATCTTCCAGGCTCTGAATGAAGAGTATGCTTTCAGCATTGGTGGTAAACGCCGGCAGTTGGTTCACCGTTGCGAGCACCTCCTTGTAGGCGCTTACAACGTCGCGATATTTTTTACCGTAACGGGAGGCTATTGCTTCATTACCGGAAGCTATTGTGGCGCGCATCTCTATGGTCTGCAGGTATCGAGCCTGTATGGTCGTGATGGTGCGCATCCGGTTCACATATTCTTCATACTCCTTGACATCGGCGAATGAAACCGGTACTGAAGTGTGTTTGAACACCTTGGTGTAGCTGCGGTAGATGTCGCTGTTGCCGCCTTCGCAACGCACTTTCAGCACGTTCTTGAAGTTGTCGATCTGGTTGGGCAGCGAGTTTTGACCCAGCACGTTCTCGAGCATGTCGTTCTGGAACGAGTTCAGCTCGTCCAGTTTTGAGATACCTTCGTTGGTGGCATGTCCGCCCGAGAGGTCGTATTTGTTGTAGACCATCAGGTAGGAGTAGTAGAGGTCTTTCAGTTCCTTCAGCTTGCTCTTGCTGCTTATCCCGGCGCCATCGCATGCGGTGATGATAGCGCGGTGGTGCAGTTCGATATTAGCACGAAGTTCGTCGGCCGTGCGGTCACGCTCTTCCTGCTGGCGACGAGCCTCTTCGATGGCACGCTGACGTGCGGCCTCTTTCTCGGCCTCGATGCGTTGCTGCTCCAACCGGCTGTACTTTATGCTCATACGTCCCATAAGCTCGGCTAGGCGGCGCAAGCGGTATTCGTATATCGGGTAGTCGGCGAGAACAGTATTGGAGTCAATCCAGATGATGCTGTCGCGGAACTGATAGTCGTTTTCTATAGACTGGATAACACGTTGAGCCTTGGTGCGAATCGATACACATAGGTTGGTCAGCGCCACATAGTCCTGTGGTTGTTCGCCAAGGTACTGCATGACACCGGCGGTATCGTCCACCCATGAGGTGTCGAGACCGTAGTTGTTCAGTATGTCTTTTACCGAAAGCACCGTGGGGCCGGTTTGGTTCTGACCCCACAATGCAATCGGAAGTGTCATCAGCAGTGCAAGTACAAGGCGTTTCATGTATCTCTTTGTTCCGTGTTAGTGTGGCTTTTTGTTTTAGTCGCCGTACGACGAGCTGTCGAAGCAGTGGGTGCAAATATGGTCTTTTGGCAGGCCGATGGCTTCGCACACGTCGTCGATGGTATTAAACTTAAGTGTATCAACACCGACATGACGCCGTATCACCTCCACCATCTTGGCGTATTCGGGAGTGGATGCGTCGTGATAGGCCTCGAGGTTACGCACGGTTCCGCCCTCAAGTTCCTCGATTACACGGCGTGTAATGAGCTCGCGGTCGGTTTTCGATTCGCTGAAATTGAGGAATGTGCAGCCGTGCACCAGCGGCGGGCAGCTGATGCGGACATGTACGCTCTTGGCGCCGTAGTCGTAGAGCATTTTCACATTGTCGCGCAACTGAGTGCCGCGTACAATCGAGTCGTCGCAGAACACCACTTCTTTGCCTTGCAGCATGGCGCGGCTGGGGATGAGTTTCATTTTGGCCACCAAAGCGCGGTCGGCCTGGTTCACAGGCATGAACGAGCGGCTCCAGGTGGGAGTGTATTTCAACAGTCCGCGTTTGTAGGGTATCTGGCGTCCGTTGCTGTAACCAAGGGCCATGCCGATGCCCGAATCGGGGATTGGGCTTACAAAGTCGGCAGCAACATCGTCGCGCAGGCCCATCAGCCGGCCGAGGTTGTATCTTACCTCTTCGGCATTGATACCTTCATATTCGGTGCATGGATATCCGTAGTATATCCAGAGGAATGAGCATATTTGGAGCTTCTTCTCGGCGGGACGCATCACCTCGATGCCTTCGGTTGTAACTCTTACAATCTCGCCGGGACCGACAAAGCGGCAGGTTTCATATCCGAGATTTACATATGAGTGGCTTTCCGAAGCGATAGCATAGTCGTTGCCGCGACGGCCGATAACTATCGGGGTGCGGCCGTAGCGGTCGCGGGCGGCGATAATGCCGGTCGGAGTGAGAATGAGCATTGTGCAGCTGCCTTTCACCCGGTTGTAGACATTCTCGATGCCTTCAACAAAGTCTTTCCCCTGGGTGATTTGCAATGCAACCAGTTCAGTGGGGTTGGTTCGTCCGATACTCAGGTCGGTGAATTGCTGGTGCTTCTGCAGGCAATCCTGCTCCAGCTCATCGATATTGTTGATTTTCGACACTGTGGCTATTGCAAAACGGCCGAGGTGCGAGTTAACCATTACGGGCTGTGCCTCGGTGTCGCTGATAACGCCAATGCCGACGTTGCCTTTCATCTCGTCCAGATCCTTCATGAATTTCGGACGGAAATGAGAGTTCTGGATGTTGTGGATGTTCTGGTGGGCCTGGGCACCGTCGAAGGTGGCCATACCGGCACGCTTGGTGCCAAGATGCGAATGATAATCCGTTCCGTAGAACAAATCGGTGATGCAGGGGCGCTCACTAACTACGCCAAAGAATCCGCTCATAATTGTTTTTTTGTTTAGAAGATGATAATATAATATATTGGTTTAAAAATGCTTGCACGTATTTATATATATAAATAACTTGGCAAAGATACGAAAAAAGGGTGGAACGACAAAATAAATTGCCGTAATTTGGATATTAAAAAATCATAAAACCGGGCTAACTGCCGCAGTGACTTATTGATGGTTCAGGGCTTGCGCAATCTTTTTCTCGTCGATATTGCGGTAATGGAATGTCATAGCCACTTCGCCGTTGTCGGTGAGAAGTATCAGTGGGCGTGCTCCATAGGTGATTTTCAGGAAAGTATCGGTGCCGATATCGATCGGTTCGACGTATATGACATTCTCTTCGGCAAGGTGGTTCCGCTTGACGATATAATCGAGTTTCTGGCGGGCCATCCGGCAGTAGGGGCACCCTGGGGTCACGAAAGCGATAATCTTCTGGCCCTCACGTGGTTGCTGCGGTGCTAGCTCCCTGTTCATTACCTCGTCGAACACCTCTTTGTTATATCGTTCTTCAGCAGATCCGAACATCCAATTGTCGGGTACCGACACGACGAATGGCACTATCATGCATACGGCTGTGGCGGCTATTGCGAGCCAAATGTGTGACCGGCGTGTTTCTTTCTTTCTCGATAGTTTGATACACAGCAGAGTAAGTGCTATCAGAATGGCGTTTTTGAGTAGCGATACCGCAGGTGGCATATCGGCCATCTGACCGAAGCATTGGCATGAGTCGTCCCTGCCGATAAGTGCTGCATAGCAGAGGAAAAGACTGAAAAAAAACAGCAGCGCCAATGTGGCTTTAAGCACGTTGTGTCGCAGCCATCCGGTAAGCATCAGCACTCCCAAGGCAAGTTCCGCCCCAATACAGAGCCGGACGAGGATAAATGTCAGATTTAAAGAGAAAAAGCCATACGAAAACACGTACAGCTCGAACTGGTCGATCGACCATAGTTTTGCCGCTGCCGACAGCACAAACACCACACCCAGCAACAGCCTGAGCACCAGGCCTGCTGTGTGTTTTCTGCGCGCTATGCCCTGTGTGTCGTCCACGATGCTTTACTCGGCGTAGTCGCGGCACGAAACGGTGTGCATGTCAACGCGTTGAAGCGTCTGACCGTTCTCGTCCACAATCTTTTGCTCGAAGCCCATTTCTGTGATCGACTCGCATTTGAGGCTGCGGTCAATCACCATCACTTTGAGCAGCCCGTCGTCGGGTACATCGGTGGTGGTACACTTGCAGTGGCGTTCCTTGGAGCATGAGCAGAGGGTAAGCAGCATCAGTGCTGCCAGGGGTAATATCTTCTTGGCCATAACGTTAGTCATTATAGATTGAATCAATAAGGAACTCGTAGTCGGTGCAAATCAGAGAATCGACCAACTGCTCGTCGAGAGGGGAGTGGTACTCCAGATGGCTCAGCTGTGTGCATTCGCCTTTGTCGATTTTGATGATTCTCACCGTCGATGTGCCGCGAACCGAGCAGCGGCAGGTTTTCTGTTTCGAGCATCCGGCCAAGGTGAAGATAAGCAGGGCTGCTCCGGTCAATGCTATGATTTTGTGCTTCATAAGCTATAATGATTTCAGTAGTTCTTCGAGGCTCACCTCGTCGTGGATCAGCACGTCGCGAGGTTTCGAGCCGTTGCTTGGGCCGACGATGCCGGCGGCCTCCAGTTGGTCGATAATGCGTCCGGCGCGGTTGTATCCCAGTTGCAGCTTGCGTTGCAGCAGCGATGTGCTGCCGAACTGCGATGCAACCACCAGACGGGCTGCGTCGTTGAAATATTCGTCCTTCGACTTGGCGTCGAATTCTTTGTTGGGTTCTTCGTTTTCGTCGAGGTATTCGGGCAGGATGAAACCGTCTGCATAGCCGCGTTGGTCGCCGATATAACGTACCAGTTTTTCGATTTCCGGAGTGTCGATCAAGGCGCACTGCAGGCGTATCATATCCTTGCCGGCCAGCGAGATAAGCATATCGCCACGACCGATAAGCTGTTGCGCTCCGCCGGTGTCGAGGATGGTCTTCGAGTCGATGCCCGAAGTGACGCGGAACGCCACACGTGCAGGGAAGTTTGCCTTGATAGTTCCGGTGATGATGTTGGTTGTGGGACGCTGGGTGGCGATAATCAGGTGGATACCCACGGCACGAGCCAGCTGTGCCAGACGTGCGATAGGCAGTTCGACCTCCTTGCCGGCGGTCATGATCAGGTCGCCGAACTCGTCGATAACCACCACGATATATGGCAGGAAGCGGTGTCCGTTCTCGGGGTTGAGCATCCGCTTGCAGAATTTCTCGTTATATTCTGTTATCTTGCGCACTTTGGCCTGTTTCAGCAGGTCGTAGCGGCTGTCCATTTCGATACAGAGCGAGTTGAGGGTGCGGACCACCTTCTTTACGTCGGTGATCACCGCCTCTTCCTCGTCGGGCATCTTGGCCAGATAGTGTCGCTCGAGAGCCGAATAGAGCGAGAATTCCACTTTCTTCGGGTCGACTAGCACCAGTTTCAGCTCCGACGGATGCTTGGTATAGAGCAGCGATGCCAGTACGGCGTTCAGTCCCACCGACTTACCGGTACCTGTGGCACCGGCCATCAGCAGGTGGGGCATCTTGGCCAGATCGGTCACGAAACATTCGTTCGAGATGGTCTTTCCGAAGGCGATGGGCAGCTCCATCTTGGCTTTGGCGTTCGTAAAGGCTTCGCTTTCAAGCATCGTCTTCATCGAAACAATCTGCGGCTTGGCGTTCGGCACCTCGATGCCGACGTTGCTTTCGCCGGGTATCGGCGCTATGATACGGATGCCGAGGGCTGCCAGCGAAAGTGCTATGTCGTCCTCGAGGTTCTTGATTTTGCTGATGCGCACACCGGGCGCAGGCTTTATCTTATAGAGGGTTACCGTAGGTCCCGGGGTGGCCGAGATGTCGGTAATCTCGATGCCGTAGTCACGCAGTGTCTGTACGATACGGTCTTTGTTGGCAATAAGCTCTTCTTTCGACACTTTGACGTTCGACACCTCCCAGTCTTCGAGCAGGTTGGTCTCGGGCATCAGGTAGTCTTTCAGGTCGAGGTGCGGGTCGTAGGGTTCGTCGATGCCGTAGTGCTGACGGTAGTCGTCGGGCTCCATCTCGTCCTCGGGTTCTTCCTGTTGTTCAGGCTGTTCGGGGATGTCCTGTACGCCCGACTCTTCGATGGTGAAGTTGATGCCGTCATCGGCGGTGGTTTCGGCGGTGCCTTGGGCACGGGCGTTGACCATTTCGAATGCTTTGTCGATATCGAACGAGACTTCTTCGGCAGGCTCGGGTTCGGGTTCCGGTTCGTCGACCTCTGTGGGCTTGCTGTGGAAGAGTTTCATGGCTTCGTCGTCGAAGTCGGCACCGGGGTCGTCGTCGGCCGCCGCCGGTTCTTCCGCGGGCGTGTCCTCGTATCCCTTCATCCAGTTATCGTCCACAATCACAGGGCCGTCGTTCTTGGCCTTTGCGTCGGCTGACTCGGTATGGTCAGTGGTAACCTGTTCGATTCCTCGCTCGACGGATTTCACCGCTTTCTGCATGTCCACCTTGGGCAGATGGACTTCTGGCAGTTGCATTTTGTGTACCAGCACCATGAAAAGCACCGCCACAAACAGCAGCAGCACCAAGGTCCACCAGCGAAGCCACTGGTGCAGCGGGGCCGCCATCTGGAGGCCGATGCCTGCAAAGCGCTCGAAATCCGAGTCTTTGACCCATGCTCCGCCGATATAACCCAATGTCAGCGAGCACCAGAGCATCCAGAAAAGGGTGGCGCCGAAGGTCTTCCACCACGGCATTACCGGGTTGTCCCACAGGCGCATGCCGTAGACGAAGAACAGCAGCACGAAACCGAGGCTTCCGATGCCGAAGAGGTTGATGGCGAAGAATTCGGCCACCGCCTGCCCGGCGCTGCCCAGCCAGCGGCCTGTGGCGCCGCCGTCGGTGGCGTAGTAGCCCACCAGGGATATCACCAGGAAGAGGGCGAACAGAATGTAGAACGCTCCACGGATATGTGCGAAGCGTTTGCTTTTTATGAAAGCGGCAAAGCCGCCCGAAGAATTCTTCTTCGATGCGGTTTTGCCTTTGGATTTCGATGCTGGTTTCTTTTTCGACGCAGCCACGTTGTGTTGCTTATTGTGTTATTCTTTGGAATGACTGTCTGCTGGCTATTCTTGCATCAGCTCGAATGCCTCTTTGAGCTCCTCCCCGAGGGTGTCGAGCTCCTCTTCGCTGAGCACCTGGTAGCCGTCGGGCAGCAGGAAGTCGGCTTCTTTCACTTTGCCTTTGACGATCTCGATGGCGGTGTAGGTGATGGCCTTGCCTTCGCCGGCATCCATGGTGCACTCAAGGGGCATGCCTTTGATGCCGCTGAAAAGGATGTTGATCTTCGGGCCGATTTCATCGCTGTACCACATTTCCATCGGGTGGTCCACACCGTCGTCGTCGTATGCGTGGCGGATCAGTTTTTTGGCCGTCATGCCGGCAATCTCCTTGGTCTCGCCGGCGACATACTCGTAGTAGAAGTGGCCTGCTTCGGTGTCGACGATGTCCACACTGTCGAAGTCGCTGGCTTCATATGTGTGCTTGAGCAGCAGTTTGCCGTCGCCCTGATAGGTGAACTCGAAGTCCTGCGAGCGGAAATAGCTCAGATAGGGGCCGTAGTTCATACACGAAGTCTGGGTAAGGTTCTGGATGAGAACACACTCGGTGAGGCCGCCGCAGAAGATGGGGCTCTTGGTATACATATCGTTGCCCGACACCTTGATTTCGGCTTTCGCAGCCTCTTCGGGGATGGTCATTGCCACCTGGCCGGTGGATTCCACTTTGTATTTCACCACGCCTTTGAACGTGTTCTGGGCCATAAGGCCTCCCATGCAAATCAGCGCTGTGGCTGCCAATGCAAAGATTTTCTTCATATCAGTGATAATTTTTTTGGTTTCGCTTTATAATTTAGTATAACTCGGTTTGATTTTATTTATTGTATGCAAATAAAAATTTTCTTCAAAAGTGCCTTTCCGGACCCTATCAACACCCTATCTTCTACCTATCAACTACCACCGTTCTTCGATCGTTCTTCGATAGTTCTTCGATCGTTCTTCGATTGTTCTTCGATTCGAATCGAAAAACAATCGAAGAACGATCGAAGAACTATCGAAGAACGGCAGGATCAGACAGATTGAGTGTCTGTGTTAATTACTTGATATTTAGTGCAAAGAAGAATTCCAGGCCGCCTTCGGGCCGATTCTTGGCGTAGATCTCGCCGCCGTGGAAGAGGACGGCGTGCTTCACGATGGAAAGTCCGAGGCCGGTGCCTCCGTTCTGTCGCGAGCGGCCCGAATCGATGCGCACAAAGCGGTCGAACAGGCGTGCAAGGTCGGCGTCGGGCACTCCGCGTCCGGTGTCGTAGAGGTGGATATAGTATGTATCCGGCTTGCCCTCCGTGCGGTAGGTTTCGACAACCACGCGGCATCCTTCTCCGGCATAGGCTACGGCGTTTTCGGCCAGATTGCGGAATATGGCGTAGAGAAGTTCTCGGTTGCCGTTGATGGGCATCTCGGCGGGCAGATTGTTTCCGAGGGTGATGCCGGCTGCTGCTGCTTTGTCGGCAAGGTCGTCGAATGCCTCCTGGGCTATCGCGTGGACATCGATATTTTCTTTCGGGAAGAGGGCAGCGCTCTCTTCGGCTTTGTTGATAAGCGACACGTCCTGAATGAGATCCGACAGGCGGAGGGTCTGCCGGTAGGAGCGTTCGAGGTAGTGACGGCGGCGCTCCTCGTCGATGGCGTGGTTGCCGAGAAGTATCTCGAGGTAACCCCGGATAGAGCTCACGGGGGTCTTGAGCTCGTGGGCTATGTTCGAAGTCATCTCCTGCTTGAGCTGGCGGTTGCGGCGCTGTTCCTCGGTGGCCTCTTTGCGCAGGCGGTTGGCCTCGTCGGCCAACTGGCGCAGACGCCGGTTTTTACGCACAAGGCGCAGGTAGAGAAGCAATATCACCGCTATGGCCGCAATCAGCAGCCATACGGCCCAGTCAGACCATTCCATATCCAAATCCTGATTTGTTTAATATCTTTGAACCTTCGGCACCGAGCTTTTTGCGAAGTCGGGCAATGTGGACATCCACGCTGCGTTCGCCCACATAGGTGTCGTCGGGCCATACGGCATGCAGTATCTCCTCGCGTGTGAAGTAGCGGCCGGGATTATTGGTAAATAGTTGGTAGATAAGGTGCTCTCTCTTGGTAAGGGAGGGCGTCTTGATGTTTTCTGGTTTTCGTTTCACGCCTTCGGCACGGCGCAAGACGGCACGTATGCGTGCCAGCACGGTGTCGAACGCGAATGGTTTTGTGATATAGTCGTCGGCCCCCACACCGAAACCCTCGAGCTGGTCGTCGTGGGTGTCGCGGGCGGTAAGGAAAATGATGGGGGTGTTGTCGCCTTTGTCGCGCAATTGCCGAGCCATGTCGAAGCCTGAGAGGCGGTCCATCATCACGTCGAGCAGGTAGAGGTCGTAGCTTCCTGTGGCAAGAATGCCAAGGGCCTCTTCGGCCGATGAGGCGGTATCGACCTCAAAACCCTCGGATTCAAGGTCGAAGCGCAGTATTTCGCAAAGGTCCTGTTCGTCGTCGACTACCAAAAGTCTCATCTTGTGCTGGTTTATTTGGTGAAAATCAGCGGTTCGGCCTTGCCGTCGGTTGCACCGTTCACCCACACCTGTTCAATTCTGGTGTGGAATGTCTGGCCTTCGAGGGGGCTCCAGCCGCACTTGTAGAGGAGGCTCTCCTTGGTGACGCGCTGCTCCACGCCGGTGCGTACCAGCACCAGGTCGGCCTTGTAGCCGGGACGGATGAATCCGCGTTCCTTGATCCCGAAGAGCAGAGCCGGGTTGTGGCACATCTTTCCGACCGCCATGGTCAGCAGTTCGTCATTGTCCAGGGCGGCTTCGAGCATCATCTGCAGCGAATGTTGGATGGAAGGAATGCCGCTCGGAGCATCGAAGTAGGGTCGTTGCTTGGCCTCGAGGGGGTGGGGTGCATGGTCGGTGGCGATGGTGTCGATAAGGCCGTCCTCCAGAGCCGCCCAGAGGGCAAGCCGGTCGTCTGGACTCTTGATGGCGGGGTTGCACTTGATAAGGTTACCCAGCTCGGGATAGTCGCGGTCGTCGAAAAACAGGTGGTTTGGCGTTACTTCGGCGGTAACGTTCTTGCGCTCAAGCTCGAAATTCGAAAGGAGGCTGAGCTCGGTGGCGGTGGAGATATGCGCTATATGCAGTCGTGTGCCGTATCGGCGTGCGCGTTCGATAGCCTTGTAGGTGCTGAGGAAGCAGGCCTCGGTGTTACGGATTTTTGGGTGCAGCGAAGCGTTCTCGCCGTCGGTGCCTTGGTATTCAAGCTTGTAATTCTTGAGGTTCGCTTGCACCACGCTCTCCTCTTCGCAGTGGGCTACAATCAGTTTCCGTGCGTCGCGGAATAGGCGGTCGAGCATATCGGGGTCGGAGAGGAGCATATTGCCGGTCGACGAGCCTAGAAAGAGCTTTATGGCTGCATAGCGGGTCGGCTCGATGGCCAGCAGATGGTCGATATTGTCGGCCGTCGCACCGAGCATAAAGCCATAGTTTACAGCGCTGTCGCGTGCAGCAAGCGCCTCCTTGCGCTCGAGGTTTTCAAGGCTTATGGTCTGAGGATTGGTGTTGGGCATATCGACAACCGACGTTACTCCACCGGCACGTGCGGCGTGGCTTTCAGTTGCGAAGTTGCCTGCCGGGTTTTCTGATTGTCCGCCGTCGCGGAAATGCACGTGGGTGTCAATCACTCCGGGCAGGAGCAGCATCCCTGTGGCATCTACGGTTGTAAGGTTGGATTTGTCAGCAATGCCGGGCATATCCGACAAGTCGTGCTTTTCAGACACTGCGGCTATACGGTCGCCGTCGATCAGCAATGAGCCAAAAAAAATGCGACCCTCGTTGACGATGGTCGCATTATGGATAAGAGTTTTCATTAATTGGTGTTCGGTGGTTAGTTGACGGTGCTTGTTTCCGGTGGTCAGAACTTGCGTCCTTCGGCCCAGCGGCGGCCGGCGATTTGTGCCTCGGCCGACGTGTTGTATTGGTTATGCACCACGAATTGTCCGGTATGGTCGATGCAACCCCATTTGCCATCCATCTTGGCGGGGGCGACGCGGTTGTTCCAGACGTAGGAGAAAGGCATTGCCTCCTCGAGGGTGGGCTGGATCACATACATGCCTTTATAGTCGACATATCCCCATGCACCGGTGGAGGGCTCCTGGACAGGCCAGAGCCAGTGGCCCAGTTCCTGTTCGGTATCCCATTCGTTGCCGGCATGCCATGCGTCGATGCTTAGGACGAAAACGTTGCGCGAGAGGTCGTCGCCGGTGTCGCTGATAGCCATCCAGTAGCCGTCGAGTTTGGCGGTGGCGAACAGGCCGGTGTCGTTGGCGAAGCGGGTGGCGTCCTCGTAGATGGGCTTGATACGCCATTCGCCGCTCCAGTCGACCCAGCCCCATTTACCGCTGGCGGGGTTGGTCACAGGCAGACGCCAGCCTTCGAGGGTGCGGCCATGCTCAAACTGCTGCAAGGCATAGGCTGCATCTTCGGCTTTGAAAAATATGGGGGTGGAAATTATGGCGCCGTTACGGTCGATATTGCCCCAACGGCCTTCCTGCTCTACTTGGGTATAGGGGTAGTTGTTGTCGTCGCCGAAGGGTCGCTTGTCGGTGTAGAGAGGTTGGACTGCCCAGCGGCCGAGGTAGTCGACGAATCCCCAGAGACCAGTCTTGGGGTTGGTGACGGCCACGCGCCAGGTGTAGTAGTTGCGGCCGATAGCCCACTGGGCACCGGCCTCTTCGGCCTGCTCGGCACTGAGGAAGATGTTGTTGCACACCATTACTCCGCGTCCGTCGATGCAACCCCAGCGTCCGTCCTTGCGCACAGATGCGTAGCTTTTGGGGTCGCGTCCTTGGTGTGGATTGGCTTTCTCATAGATTGGCTGGTATTTCCAACGGCCGTAATAGTCGACAAATCCCCAGCGGCCATCGCTGGCATTGCGGGCTGGGTAGACCCATTTGCCGGGTTCGGACATGATTTCCCACTCATGGCCGGCGGCCTGGGCCACCTCTTTGGTAGGGAAGAGGTTGCGGCATACCATGTTGCCGTCGATATCGATGCATCCCCAATGGCCGTCGAATTTCACGGGAGCCCAGCGGCGGACACCGCCTTCGAACTCGCCGGCACGCTGGTAGCGGGGCGCTATTTTCCATGAACCGTCGTCGTTTTTATAGCCGAAACTCTGCGTGGCGCTCTCGTAAGTGAGCTTCTGTGCCGAAGCGCCAATGGTGGCTAACATTGCGAGAATGAGGATTATAGCCGTTTTCTTCATTGCTTGGTGTGTATTGTGTTTCAAACTGCAAAGATACGTTAAATTATTTGTACGGCAAAATTTATTTTTATTGCTCATAATCCGATTTTCTCATTTTTGGTTTTGTTTCTAAAAAAATATGTATCTTTGCAATTCATTATCGAGTTGATATGAGCAATATTTTATCAGGTACAATACGCCGATTGACACTGCTTTACAGGGTGCTGGCCATGTTGGTTACGGCAACCCTGATTGTGGTCATTTTCCCGCACACGCGGCAGGGTACGCACTATGATTACAAGGTGGGTGCTATCTGGAGAGACGCCGACCTCACTGCACCGTTCGATTTCGCTGTGATGAAGTCGCAGGACGAAATCAAAGACGAGCAGGAAGCCGAGTGCCAGAAGGCAATACTCTACTATCGGGTGAACGATTCGGCCCGGACGGCCGCCTATGCCCGCCTGAACAAAGTCCCTGCCGGCGAACGGCAGCAGCTGCGCCGTCAGATGGACAGCGTCTACCGCATAGGTTATATCGCCATGCCAGACGGTATGGCCGACCTTTCTCAGCATAGCATAGTCTTGCTCGACGGCAATGTGGGCAGCGAACATCGCGCCCGCGAGTTTATCAGTGCCGCCGACCTCGAGCCGTCGATGCTCAGAGACAGCTTGCTGCTGCCTAATATTGTGCTCGACGAGGCGCGTACTTCGTTGGAACTCGATTCCCGCCTGTCGCAGGTGAGCTACAGCAGCACTATGGTGATTGCTGGAGAGCGTATCGTGGCCCGTGGCGAAGAGGTAACGGAAGAGAAGGCCCAGGTGATTGCCAGCCTTGAGGCAGAGAACGACCGTCGTTTCTCCGACAACTACAGTCTGTTGGGTCAGCTCCTCGGTCAGATAATGCTTGCAGCAATGGCTCTGACGGCACTATACCTGTTCCTGCTCAATACCCGCCATACGATTCTGGGCGACAACCGCAAGGTTACCTTCGTGTTGGTGGTGATTATCCTCATCGCCGCATTTACAGCCTTGGTGGTGAGGGTGAACGATGCTTGGGTGCTGCTGGTCCCGATATGCATAGTGCCAATCCTGATGCGTGTCTTTTTCGATATGCGTGTGGCCCTCTATATCCACCTGACCACGGTGATAATCCTTGCAAGCTTGGTTCCGAACTCGTACGAGTTTATCTTCTACCAGTTGGTTACGGGTATAATGAGTATCATCGCAGTCCGTGAACTGGAGCATCGCAGCCAGTTCTTTGTGCTGGCTGTAGTGATTTTCTTGAGCTACTCGCTGATTTACACATTCGGTGTGCTGAGCCAGGAAAGCAACCTGCTGCTTATCACTCCCGAGCGCTATCTCATGTTCTTCCTCAACGCGCTGCTTACCTTGATGGCCTACCCGCTGATTTATTTGTTTGAAAAACTGTTCGGTATGACCACCAACCTCACGCTTATGGAACTCTCGAGCACTGGGCACCCCGCCTTGCGCGAGCTCAGCAAGCGTGCTCCTGGCACCTTCCAACATTCGATGCAGGTGGCCAATATCGCCGAGGATCTGGTGAGCGAACTGGGTGGTAACGCCTTGCTGGCCAAAGTGGGCGCCCTCTATCATGATATCGGAAAGATTGAAAATCCTATCTATTTTACAGAGAATCAGACCTCGGACTTCAACCCACACAACGAACTGGATTATGCTGAGAGTGCCAGCATTATAACCAGTCATGTGACCGACGGTCTCGATTTGGCACGTCGTTACCATCTGCCCACCGAAGTGCAGGACTTTATACGGACTCATCACGGAACCACATATACCGGCTATTTTTACGCCAAAGAGCTTGAACGCCATCCCGACGGCAATTTCGACGTGAGCCTCTTCCGCTATCCGGGTCCGCGTCCCTATTCGCGCGAGACGGCTGTGGTGATGATTGTCGATACCGTTGAAGCCGCCTGTCGCAGTCTTAAGGCGCACACCAAAGAGGCTACCGACCAGATGATCGACCGCCTGATCGACAGCAAGGTGAAGGACGGCCAGTTGGACAACAGCCCGCTGACCTATGGCGATATTGCCCGTATACGTCAGATACTGAAGCAGAAGATGATGAGCATATATCACGTTCGCGTCGAGTATCCTACGATGAAAAAATAAAGAATGAAAATAGAAAAGAAGATATGAAAAAGAATGTTTGGATTCATTTAGGATTGATTGTGGCCATGTTTGCGGTCGCTTGCATCTACTTCTCGCCGGTTTTGAGCGGGAAGGCGATGTATCAGGGTGATACGCAGAAATTCGAGGCTATGGCTAAGGAAACAAAGGATTTTCATGCGAAAACCGGCGACTATGCTCTTTGGAACAGCTCGATGTTCGGCGGTATGCCTATCTATCAGGTGGGCGGCAACCCTCCGATGAAGAGCGTCGTTTCGCCGTTGCGCAAACTTGTTAACCTCGAATTTATTGGGCTCGGCCGCAGTGTGGGTGTGCTTTTCCTCTATCTGATAGGCTTCTATGTGGCTCTTTTAGTCATTGGATGCTCTCCGTGGCTCTCATTGCTGGGTGCGTTAGCGTTCGGCTTGGGTAGCTACAATATCATTATCGTCGAAGCCGGCCATATCACCAAAGCTTGGTGTATGGCTATGATGGCGCCGATTTTTGCCGGTATGATACTTTGCATGCGCAAGCCGAAAGAGGGCAGAGACAAGCGTAAGGATTGGCTCTGGGGCGGTATCTTGTTTACCCTCGCTCTCGCATTGCAGCTTAATTTCAACCACATACAGATTACCTATTACACCATTATCGGTGCTGTGCTGTTGGGAGTGGCCCATCTTATCTATTCCCTCAAGGACAAATACTTCCCGAAACTTGCATGGGGCGTCGGTGTGCTCCTTTTGGGTTGTGCACTTGCTTTCGCCTGCAACGCACGTGCTCTGATGGTTAGCCAGCAGTATGCCAAATATACCATGCGTGGCGGCAACGCTATCACCGTTACCCCCGAAGACCTTTACCACGATGGCGAACCCGCCTCAATTAGCGGTAAGAAGAGCGGTTTGGATATCGACTATGCCTTCTCGTGGAGCTATGGAGTAGGGGAGACCTATACGCTGCTTGTTCCAGGTGCTATGGGAGGAGGCAGCAGCGAGCCGGTGAGCACCGAGAGTGCTTCCTACAAAGCATTTCATCAGCAGAGTATGCCGCTCTATTGGGGCGAGCAGCCCTTCACCAGCGGTCCCGTTTATTTCGGTTCTATCGTGATATTCTTGTTTATCATGGGCCTCATTCTGGTCAAAGGACCGGAACGCTGGTGGCTGCTGGCGGCCACGATATTGGCAATCGTTATGTCGTGGGGTCGCAACTTGATGCCGTTCAACGAGTGGTTGTTCAACCACCTGCCGATGTACAACAAGTTCCGCACTCCCAGTATGAGCCTTGTGTTGGCCAATGTAACAATGGTGCTGTTGGGTATGCTGGGCTTGAAACAATTGTTCGACAAGGAGGTTCCGTTGAAGAGCAAACAGTTGGCATTGTACATTTCCGGTGGAATTACGGCAGCCATAATCCTGGTTGGCATCTTGGTCAGCGGTGGATTTGACTATAGCGGTGCCGCCGACCGCCAGATGGCGGGTCAGTATGGTGCCCAGTGGAACCAGATACAGAATGTCTTCATCGAGGACCGTAAACACCTGTTCACCGCCGACTCGTGGCGCAGCCTGCTCTTTGTGGTGCTGGCCTTTGGCACTTTGTGGCTCTACGTCTGGCGCAGCGGAAAGAAAGAACAAAAGAACCTTGCTACAGTTGTGTCGCTTGTGCTTATGGTGCTTGTTGTTATTGACCTCTGGGGTATCGACCGCCGTTACCTCAACGAGAAGAACTACGTTAGCGAGCAGCAGTTGAAACTGCGTCCCGACCAGTGGGATTATGATATCGACCAGCTGGCGGCCCAGTTCGGCGACGAGGACTACCGTGTGCTCAACCTTGCCACCAATACATTCAACGATTCGAAGCCTGCCGCATTCCACCACCAGGTTGGTGGCTACAGCGCCGTGAAGATGCGCCGCTATCAGGACATCATCGATTTCTACTTCTCGCGCCATATCAATATGCAGGTGCTCAACATGCTCAACGCCCGTTATGTGGTGGTGCAGGGTGGTCAGGTGCAGCGCAACCCTGACGCATTAGGCAACTGCTGGTTCGTTCAGGAAGTTAAGCCTGTTACCGACGCCAACGGTGAGATACTAGCTCTCAACGATTTCAACCCCGCCACCACAGCGGTTATCAATACCGAGGAGTTTGCACTACCTGAAAATGAGAGTGTTCTCGACAGCACTGACCACATCGAGATGGTTCACCAGAAGCCCTACAATCCCGACTACCTGAAATATACTTCCCACACCAGCGACGAACAGATAGCGGTATTTAGCGAGATATACTATGAACCTGACTGGCGCGCCTATATCGACGGCAAGCCTGCCGAATACTTCCGAGTCAACTACATTCTTCGCGGTATGGTTATCCCCGCTGGCGACCACGTGATTGAATTCAAGAACGAAGCTCCTTTGTTCCATAAGATGAATGTGGTTACCATTCTTGGTTCGGTAGTGCTGATATTGCTGATAGGTGCCGCCATATTCATGGTTTATCGCAAGAAGAAAGAATGAAGATACTGGTCATACGCTATAAGAAAACCCTTGGGGTGCCCGAGGGCGGTGAGAAAGCCAGCGAGTTGAACCGCCATGTGCTGCAGCAGATTGTAGGTGAGGGCAACGTGGATACCTATTTTATCCACGACGAGGCTCATCATCGCACATTGTTGGAATACGTGCGGGGAGTGCTCTATATGCCGTTCGGCTACTATTTCGGCCTCACTCCGAAGCGTGTTCGCGAGATAGTGTGTAAAGCACAGGCGTATGATGTTGTCTTTGTCGACCGTTCGGTGTTCGGTATCATAGCCAAACGCTTGAAAGAAACTGGATATAAAGGCCGCGTGGTTTGTTTCTTCCATAATGTGGAACGCGTCTATTTTTCGGCCAAATATTCCAATAAGTTGAATCCAATGCGGTGGCTTGTGGTACATTGTGCCGACCGTAACGACCGTTGGAGTTGTCGATTTGCCGACCGCACCATAGCCCTCTCCAGGCGCGATGATGAAGATTTGTTCAACCGATATGGTCGTCATGCCGATCAACTTATACCTATAGCCTTTGTCGACCGTTATCAAAAGGATTCCTATCCTGAGGAACTTACGGCCGTACGGCCGTTGTGCGTGTTCCTGGGTTCGTTTTTCCCCGCTAATGTCGAAGGAATTGAGTGGTTTGTGCGCAATGTACTTCCGAAAGTGGATATCCGTATGCAGATAGTAGGCAAGGGTATGGAGAAGGTCAAGGAGGCCGACTGGATGCGTCCCGATATCGAGGTGTTGAGCAATGTGCCTGATTTAGAATCGGTATTTGAGGCTGCTGATATCATGGTGTTGCCCATTTTTAAAGGCAGTGGCATGAAGGTGAAGACCTGCGAGAGCTTGATGTACGGCAAGAATATCATCGGTACCCCTGAGTCGTGGAGTGGCTACGAACTTGACTATAATAAAGCCGGTGCATCTTGTCTGACATCCGATGAGTTTGTGAATGCCATCAACGACTTCTGTCAGCATCCCCGCCCCCGTTTCAACGCCTACAGTCGTAAGATATTCGAGAATCAATATTCCTCCGCCCGCATGGTCGACAAATTCCGCGTGGTGCTGGAAGACTAAAAAGAGGAGCCATTTCGGCTCCTCTTTTTTATAGAACTATATACGAGTATACCGGTATACCAAATCTTCAGTTTCTTTTATCTAATGTTGTGTTGGTTTTATTAACTCGCTTACAATAAGGCATTTATTCTTTGTGTTTTTGTATTGATACCTTATCAAAGCCTAGCTAACAAGTATCTTTTGAGCAATTTTCGAGTCAAAAATGCACAAAAAAAAACAACATTTTAGGTCAAAAGGTATATAGTTTTCCTATTTTATTGTGCGTTTTCGTCTTTTCCCGCAATAAGGTCTTCTATCACACGCATTATATTCTCCGACGGTAGTTTGCCTTTATACGGCCCAAGATATTCTTTGAAGAAATGCTCGCGACCCTCCCTCATCGGGTCGTTGCCGGCGAGAACAACATCTTCGATGAAGTGCTCAATGTCTTCGCGTGTGCGGCCAGGATAGTGTTGCTCGAACGACATTATCCCGAAGTCGTTGAATACGTCCTGCGGGTTATTTTTGAGCAAGTACATGACTGGTTTGCGTTGGTAAAGGTATTCCGTAGTGAAACTACAACTATCGTGCATCATGGCGTCGGAGCCGATGAAGAGGTCGATGTAGCCGCCTTCTTCTAGTTGGCAGTTGGGCAACTGTTCCCATTGGCGATAGTAGTTATTTGTGCGTTCCTCACCCCATATTGTTATTAGTTTGAATTTGAGGAGTTGGTGTGGCTTGAAGGCAAATTGTACACGGTCGGAGTAACGGTTGGCAATATCAAGCATTATGTCGCACACGTCGAGGAAAGTAGAGACGCTAAAGGTGCCGTCGATGGTATGGTGGGGAGCCCAGATAATGCGTTTTTTAGGGTGCTCCTGAGGGCGCCACACCTCTTGGGGCAGATAATCGTCGCGGAGATAGACCTCACAGCCGGGATATCCTGTAACATAGCAGTTGCGGCCACGTGCATGGCTGTATTGTTGGGCAAAACGTTTGTGAACAGGAGTTTCTAAGAAATAACAGCCGGCCATATTGATTGCCAACTTGTCAAAGTTGTTCTTAAACAGTTTCATTGACGTGAAACCATACGACACGTAGCAGGTCAGTTTGTCAACAAAATGGTAGGCATGGTATTTGCGTTCCATGTCCTTATAGGGACATGTAAAGAATACGATATCTGGATTAAGGGTTTTCTTGATGTCAATCCATTTCCCGGTTTTCTCATCTCGCGGAATTACATATTCGAATCCACGGTCTTTAACAAACTCTTCTGTACGGCGAATCGTCTTTTCATTCTCTTCTTCAGAATAGTCTTTGAAGACGGTGTAGGGGATAATTACAACATAGGGGTGATACTTATCACTCTTCTGCATGGTCTTGAAAACATAGTCGAGTTTCCATGTTCCAGGTACGGCCAAGATGAAGGCAACGTCGATACGTTTCTTCCCTTGGAGGCTTTGTGCGCCTATCATGGTTCTTTTACGACTTTGTTTGATCCACCAGCGGTAGAGGAACGGGACGTGAGTGCGTATTACATCTGGATAATGGAATAGAATGCGGAATTCATACAATAGAGGAGACTCCACATTCATTTTTTTTAAAGTTGCAATCAGCGACATTTTTGTTTATTTCTTCATTTGCTTCCTGATGATGATATTTTGGCCATCGAGGCAACGCTCTTCTGGGTTAATGAGGTTGCAAACGACCTCGGCCACTTCGTTTGGTTGCATGATTGTAGTCGGGTCTTCGTCTGGAGCCAAGCGACGACGCAGCTTGGTGGCACATCTGCCCGGAGATACGCAGTAGACCATAATACCATATTCTGCCAATTCTGCTGTCAGTGTTTCCGACATGGAGATAAGTGCGGCTTTCGAAGATGCATAGCTTAACCACCCTGGACGTGGGGTCATGCCGGCAGTGGAGGCGACATTCAAGATTTTGCCGCCGTTCTGTCTCATATATTTCACACACTCTCGCATAAGCACAAATGGTGCAAATACGTTAATACGGTATGTGAGTTCGAAACTTTCAATGGATGTTGTCAACAGAGGCTGCGGGTCTGTGTATCCGGCAATGTTGAGTAGAGCCGATATGTTTCTCTGCTCATTGTTGATTTGTTCGACCAATGCCGGTATGACGTCTGTGTTTGACAAATCAGCCCAATATTCATTCAGAGCATCTTTTGGGACGTATTGGGCCATCAAATCACGTGTATGTTCTATGTCGGTCTTGTTGCGCCCAATCAATGCATAGCGATCATAATAATTCCTGCGTGCGAGTTCTATCGCAGTGGCACGGCCAATTCCTGCACCGATACCAGTTATAACACAAGTTGTCATAAGGCTATTTTCTCATTCTAAAAATATCATCGTATATTTTTTCACCAAGTAGCATGTCTGTACGGGTGGTGAGTTTAATGTCATAGTCCATACCTAGGCATATTTCGATGCTCTCTTCAGGATGGTAATAATAGACCATGCTTGCATCTTCGGTGAATTCCTTTCCGTCGTTGACAGCACGATTGTGAACATCCTGCAATAGTGCAGTCTCAAACTTTTGTGGTAGTTGGACGTTGATTAGTTCCGAACGCTCAAGCAGGCCTTCAATATTCTTGTGCCCTTTGACAACAGTAAAAGGAATCGGGGCACCGAATATGGCGTTCCTGCTTTCGCAATCTATCAATCTTCTGAAGTCTTCTACTTTGACAAATGGACGTGCTGCCTCATGAACAATTACATCGTCGGTTTGAACCATCGACAGCCCAGAAAGAACTGATTCCTGTCTGGTACGTCCGGCAGGTGCAAAACGTACTGGTTTCTGTACGCAGTATTGTTTCAGCATCAATTCAATCGCGGATTCGTATTCTTTAGTGCAAACCACGATGACTTCCGAAACCATCTCAAGACGGTCAACTCTGTCGAGAATGTGCATGATGACAGGTTTTCCTGCCAATAGCAGATATTGTTTCGGAACGGCGTTTTGCATTCTCGAACCGGTGCCGCCCGACAGCAATATTAATGTGTACATATTCTTCATTTATTTATGTTTTATTGTTGAGTTTTTATAAGCAGCTGAATGAGTCGATGATGCCGAGGACCGTGTTTTCGGGGGTGGTTACGAGGAGTGTGTGGATGCTGTTGTGGCGCATTATTTCCGAGGCTTCGGAGAGTTGGGCGTCGGGGGATATGGTTTTTGGGTGGCGACTCATAATGTCGTTCACGGTGAGTGAGAAGAACCGCTCCTGATGGTTCTGCATAGCGCGACGCACATCTCCGTCGGTAATAATGCCGGCTAATTTGCCTTCGACCAGCACTATGGCTATGCCTTGCTTTGCTCGGCTTATCTCAATAATGGTTTCGCTTACCTTGTCTTCAGGAGCCACAAAAGGCAGGTCTGCGGTTACCATATAGTCTTTCACGTGCGAAAGTAGCCGTTTCCCGAGGCTTCCGCCAGGGTGGAACTGGGCAAAGTCACTCTCTTTGAAGTTGCGGCGTTTGATGAGTGCGCAAGCCAAAGCGTCGCCCATAGCCAGAGTCGCTGTGGTTGACGAGGTAGGTGCAAGCCCTAGTGGGTCGGCTTCATGGTCGACAGCGATATTGAGATGACACACCGAGAAACGTGCCAACGGCGAACGTGGGTTGCTGCTCAACCCGATAATGGGTATGCCGCGATGTTGCAACAAAGGCAGGAATCGCAGAAGTTCTTCGGTCATTCCGCTGTATGAAATGGCCATTACAACGTCGCTCGGTTCGAACATTCCAAGGTCTCCATGGTATGCGTCGAGCGGGTTTACGAAGAAAGAAGGAGTC